>JAUYIV010000221.1 GCA_030688105.1 Actinomycetota bacterium
CCCCTGAGGGAGGCGGATGGGGCCTCGAAGAGAGCGATACGGAGCCGCCCACTCCGGCCTGATTCGACGGCCCCGCGGCTGACGCCCCATCACGGCGGAGGGGAGAGGGGGCCTGAGGCTACGGTGGCCGAGCTGCGTTCAGCTGCGGCTCTTCAGGCGACCGCGGTGACTTCCCGCTCGCCCCCTGCCGCCGCCGGGAGCGTGAAGCAGAAGCGGGCGCCGACCGGGAATCCGTTCTCGTACCAGATCCGTCCGCCCATGGCCTCGATGAGGTGTCGTGCAACCGAGAGGCCGAGCCCGAAGCCCCGCTCGGTGCGGGTGTCACCGGAGGAGACCTGCTCGAAGGGGGCAAAGATCCGCTCGCGGTCGTGCACGGCGACGCCGGGGCCGTTGTCGGCGATCACCACCAGGTAGTCGCGGTCGCGTCGGGTCGCTTCGACGGTCACCTGGTCTCCCCCGTACTTCCGGGCGTTCTCCAGCAGGTTGCGGAGCACCTGTTCGACGCGGTTGGGGTCGGCCATGACCTGGACGTTGCCGCCGATGGACACCGAGGCGGATTTATCGCCCCCGGCCGGGAACAGGAGCTCGGCGATCTTGTATGCGGCCGGGCGCAATGGGAACTCGGTGACGTCGAGCAACAGGCGGCCTGCCTCGAGACGCGGGATCGCCAGCACGTCGTCGACCAGGTTCGCCAGATGTTCGGACTCGCCGACGATGATGCGGAGGAACTCCTCGATCTCCTCTTCGCCGAGGTCGGTCCACGAATCTCGCATCGTGAGAGCGAAGCCGGCGATGTTCGTCAGCGGGGTGCGGAGTTCGTGGGTCACCATCGAGACGAACTCGTTCTTCATCTCCGAGGCCCGGCGTTCTGCGGCGAGGGCGGCCTCTTGCCTTTTCCGACTCGCCTGGAGGACCCTTCCCGCGGCAGTGAGGGTGAGCCCTAGCGCCACCAGGAAGACTCCGACCTCGAGCCAGTGGAGCAGAGCGGCCAGTTGTGGCGTGGAACCGTCGGCGAGCCCGGAGACTGCGAATCGGGCCGCCAGGCCTGCTGAGGAGATCGCGGCGACGGTGACCAGGGTTCTCAGCCCGCCGAAGGTCAGGGACGCGGCAAGTGCGTACGCACCGAAGGCAACAAGGGGCGCTTCGATCATCGATCCTGCCCCTGCTGCGAAGCCGGCGACGAAGCCGTCGACGGATAGGGACCCGAGCGGGCGTCCCTCGCGGCGCGAGCGCACCAGGGCGTCGGCGACGACCGTGGCGAAGGCGGCGGCCTTGATCCAGGCACCAGGCACCCCGAGTGCGATGCCGGCGACGGCGAGGCCGAGCACGGCGAGTGCCAGGCCGGCACGGACGCGTTGAAAGGCGGCTCGAATCGGCCCGTAGTCCACGGGCGCGTCGTGTTGCAAGGCCCGATGTTCCTTGTCCCTCGGCACGACTGATCTATCGGTCGCCGTGTACTAGTGCCTAAGTGCTGTGCCTAAGCGCTACGCCGAGTGTCTTCGCTCGGCCAGTCGGTCCACCACTTCGTCGGGGACCACGAGATCGCCGCGGCCCACGCCTACCGCGATGCCGGGTTTGTAGGCGCCGTGGTAGTCGCTGCCACCCGTGGGCACCATTCCGAGGTCTTCTGCCCAGGCCGTCAGCCTTTCTCTGAGGCCGGGCGGGTACTCGACGTAATGGCACTCGATGCCGTCGAATCCCAGCGCGGCCGCGCCCTCGAGCACCTCGCGGTATTCGCTCGCAGAGTCGGCGACGCTGTGCGGGTGGGCCACCGATGTCACCCCGCCCGAGGCTCGGGCGAGGGCCACCGAGTCCGCAGCGCTCAGCCTCTTACGGGGACGGTAGGCCGGGCGGCCGGCGGCGAGGTACCGGTCGAAGGCGTCGGCAATGGTCTCCGCTGCGCCGTGGCGGCACAGGACGGCGGCGATGTGGGGCCGGCCGATGACGCCGTGCCCGGCCTCCACGAGCACTTCGTCGAGAGTGATGGCGATGCCCATTGCACGGAGCGCCTCGACGATCTCGACGTTGCGGTCCCAGCGGCTCTGGCGAATCTCGGCAAGGGCATCCTGCAGCGGTCCGGGGACGTTCTCCACCCAGTAGACGAGAAGATGCATCGCCTTCCCGCCCCAGTCGACGGAGAGCTCGACGCCCGGGATGAATCCGATCCTTCCCCTGGCGGACGAAGCGGCCTCGGCGAGGCCCTCGAACCCGTCGTGGTCCGTGAGCGCCACGGTGGTCAGCCCCGCCTGGATGGCGTGCCCGACTACGGCCGCCGGAGATTCGGTCCCATCCGAGTACGTCGAGTGGGTGTGGAGGTCTACGGGCATGGGGGGACGGTAATGGTCGGCCGCCTGTGCCGGCCTCCCGCAACGCGCCAGTCCCGCGGTTCGCGAGTGGTTCTCCTCCAAAGGCATCTCGGCTCGGGCGGTGCGCGCCGCTCGGCGCAATACGCAATACGACCGATCGCGGCGAAGGCTCCGGACGCGTTCTGTCGTATTGCGTATTGCGTGTTGCGTATTGCGCATTGCCGGCCGAGCCGAGCGAGGCTCGTACACTCCTCGCCCATGCCCCTCGTCGTGCAGAAGTACGGCGGCACTTCGGTCGGCGACCCCTCCCGGATCCGGGCCGTGGCCGAGCGTGTGGCCCGA
>JAUYIV010000225.1 GCA_030688105.1 Actinomycetota bacterium
ACCCTGACGGCTGGGAAGGAGCCCTGTCGGAACGAAGGGCCCAGAGGGTGCCGGCATCGCAGGTGGCGATCTGAGTCATCTCCGCCTCGACGAACTCGAGTAATTCGCGAGGCTCGAAGTCCTGCGGGATGGGAGGCCCGATGCAGACGTGAGAGACGGTGCCGGATCGGATGGCACCGATCACCTCGGCCTGCCCGGTCTTGCCGAATGTGGTGGTGAAGGGGTAGTCGAAGGGAGTTCGGTTCCTGATTCCACCCGAGGCATAGACGAGGGCTGCGTCCGGTCTCACGAGGAAGACGTCCCGTCCGGCTCTCTCGATCAGGTCCTGCGTCCTGTCGGGCCACGGTCGCCCGGAACGGGGCACCGGCACCCATCGGAAAGAAGGGAGATCATGCCGGGGGTTATGGGGAGTCGAGATAACCGATGAGGCGACCGAGAGCACCGCCACGCCCGTCGCCGCGACGACCATCGGAAGGCCGCTGGACGTGGTGTCGAGCGACATAGTGGCGATCCCCAGCGCGGTGACGGCGAGGGCGGCCGAGGCGGCTGCATGAGCTGCATCGGCGCGTGGAAACCACGACAGCGCGGCGAGGACCGCCAACCCGACCGCCACCGCCATCACCGGCCGCGGGTTAGCAACGATGGAGGTAGCGGTGGCCGCTATGGCAACGGGCACGGAGAGATAGGCCAGGATGGATAGGAGCCTCGAAGTCGCCGGGCCGCCACCCAGCCACAGGGCGCGCAACCCCGGACCCAGCCCGATGGTCCCGTGATCCAGATAGATCCCCTTGTTGCGCACCGCCCGTTCGAGGAACCAATGAAGGCCCCGCACACCCAGCACCGCACCGACGACAGCCACCACCAGGGCGATGCCGAGCCCCACCTGTGCCGTCCCGGCAAGTCCGCCGGACCAGAACACGGCAGGGACCAGCACCAGAGTCGCCAGGGCACCGGTCGAGTACTTGCTCACCGCTGCGATCCCGAGTAGCAGCCCTGCCAGTAGCCATTGCGAGACCAGGATCGACCCGGCAGCTGCGAGGATCCCGATCGTCGAGACGAGGCCGTAGTGGCTGCGGACCCCGCGGCCGGTGAGGGCGGCCACCAGCAGCCCCGTGCTCGTCGATGCTGCCCAGCCGACCCCAGCCGCCTGGACGGTCCAAGTCGCCGTCGTCGCCGCCACCACCATGTACAGGAGCGACAATGCGCGGAGGACGAGACCCTGGGGTCTGGAGAACCGAAAGGCGAGCGCGCCGATCCAGACAGCGACCGGACCGGCCCCGAAGAACACCTCTTCATACAGGCGCTCACCCCGCCGGACCCGTCGACACACCTGGAGGAACCAGCCCTCGTCGATCGTAAGCGGGGCGAACGCGAGGCCGACCGCGGTGATCACCGTGGCCGCGATGGCCACCACGCTCACCGGGGACATGCCATCCAGAACAGCCGGAACGCGCCGACCCTCTGCCACCCGGGCACTCTCTCAATCGCTCGCTCGACCGAGCGACCCCACCGCCGGTTGGCGACGGCGGGAGGCATGACGCCGAAGGCGCGATGTCCGAAGGAGGTGAAGCCGGCGGCGCGGCCCGCCTCCTCGAACGCCCGGGGACGCATCCGGAGAATCCCGCGCTCCCCCCTCCACGTCATCCCACGCGTGAACGTCACCTGGAGGTAGTACCCGAGAAACAGCGGGTTCGGCTCGAGGAACACGGCGCGTCCACCCGGACCGAGCAGGGTCCTGACCCCCTCGAGAATGGGAGCGAGATCGGCGACGTGGTGCATGAAGAAGAAGCCCACGGCTAGATCGAACCGGCCATGCAGCTCCTCAGGTGGTGAGGCGGCATCGCCCACGTGCGCCGGAATCTGCGGCAGATCAAGCCGGAACTGGTCGATGAGGGCCGGGGTGAGATCGAGTCCCTCGACCGCGAAACCGAGCTCGTGGATCGCCGCCGTGTACTTGCCGAGCCCGCATCCGAGGTCGATGACCCTGTCGCCCTTCGAGGCCACGGCGATGCGCATCACCTCTTCGACATGCCGGCGCACATACGGCGTACCGGAGAGACTCGCCCGCATACGGGGAAGCGATCGTTCCGAGAAGTACTCCTTCTGGTGTTCGTTGTGCCGGTCGGTCATGCTTCCATCTCCCTCGGTTTGGCCGTCCTTCTCGCCGCGTCATGGCCCAGCCACTCGACCTCCGGCCAGTCGAACCGGCGGGGGGCCGCGCTCGAGACCAGCGTCCACAGCGCCCGAGACCCCATGGCGACCCTCTGGGCCGAGGAGTACGAGCCTTCGTCTCGGCGCGGGACACGCTCGATGGGGATGCTGGTCACGGGGACGTCGAGGCGAGCCGCCCTGCTCAGGAGGTGGGCCCGCGGATCGCCGGACCTGGCCACCGAGCCGAGAGTCGCCGCTTCACCACAGACGAACATCCCCGCGTCCCGAGGAACCCGCCCTCTCGACAGGGCCCAGCGAGCGAGGCGAAAGGCGGTGCCGGTGATCCGCTCGGCGACCCCGGTGTAGTCGCCGCGGCGCCCCGCGGCGACGATCACCCCCGGTTCGACTCCTCCGAGCAGGAGGGGGATGTCCTCCGGTCGGTCCTGGAGGTCGGAGTCCATGATCACGATCGTCCCGCCCTCTGCTGCGATCACGCCGTAGGTGGTGGCGGCTTGCTGCCCGACATTGGCGGCGAGCATCGCGACCTCGACCGACGGGTGGCCGAGCCGCGCCGCGATCCGGCCCGACCCCGAGGGACACGCATCGTCGACGAAGAGCAGATTCCACGGCTCCCGACGCGACCTCATGACCGCGTCGACGCGATTCACCAGTTCCTCGACGTATGCCCCCGTCCGGAACAGGGGGCTGACGATGGTGATGGGAGCCGGCCTCACCTTCCGACCACCAGCCTGCGGAAGGCCGTCGAGTCCCGCTCTTCCTCTCCGCCGGTGCGAAGTTCCAGCTCCGCGATCATGGTGGCGATCCGAATGACTGCTCCCGCCGGGTCGTCGATGGCGTCCTCGGTGAATGATCGTCGCATGAAAGAGAAGTCGTACCCGAGCCGAACCATCTCTCCGCAGAGGAGCCAGGCGGGTATGGGTCGGCCCCGACCGGGCACGGTGAGGCCTGCCACCCCGAGCTGGTGCGGAAATCGAGCGCGGACCCTCTCGAGTGTCCCGTCGACGAAGGGCGTAAAGATCGAGTCCGCCCCGCGACCCAGCGCCAGGTCCATCAGGCCCACATAGCCGCGGCTGAGGGGCAACGACGCCAGCTCTTCGACCGCAGAGACGGCGGCCTCGGTCTCGATGAGAATCCCGACTTCGGCCCTCCCGTCCGCGATCCCGATGATGTGTTCCACTTCCTCGGGTGTCCGGACCATAGGTAGGAGAAGCTCGTCGGCACCGCCTTCCAGGGCCAGCTCGACTTCCTTCGGCGTGTGGTCTCCCACGGCGTTGATCCGGCACCAGACGGGGACGAGGGAGCTTCGGGTGACGCGCCGAAGATCCTCTTCGGTGTCGGTCCCGATCTGCGTGTCGGTGCCGATCGTCGTCGCGGCCCGAGCCTGTCGTTGCTTCTTGCCCTGTCTCTCCCAATCGCAGACGACGGCGGCCACGAGCGGCGTCTCGACCGCCGCGAGCTCACCGACCAGTCTTGGGTCGGTGGAGAACAGAACCGGGCGCAGCGTCAAATCCGCCTCGCCACCATGATGAGGCTGGATCCGGTTGGAGGGGGCAGCCCCGATGCGGAGAGACGAGCCTCCAGGGAGTTGATTCCGCGATACATCCGGTTCAGCCGCGGCGGGGGGCGTTCCTCGTGGCTGGGGTCGTGCGTCCCCTGCAGCCGGTTCAGAAGACGCGACACGATCACCGCCGGCAGGAGCAGGAACTGATACCCCTGGATCAGGAGCACCTCGAGTGGCAGGTCCTCGACGAGTCGCCGCAGGTCGCGGCGGCGATAGCGGCGGCGATGCCCCGCCCGCTCATCTCTCGCGCTCCAGAGCGACGGCCATCCGGGAACGGTCACCAACGCATGCCCTCCCGGCCGAAGGACACGGCAGATCTCCCGCATGGCAGCCCCATCGTCGACGTGCTCTATCACGTCCCGGGCAAGCACGGTGCCGACCGCGCCATCCCTGACGGGGATATTGGTCACGGAGGCGACGAAGCCCGGCGGAGAGACGGGCCCGACATCGAACCAGTAGACGCTTCGACCCTCCTCGAGGAGTGTGCGAGCGAAATGACCCGTCCCCGCTCCCGCATCGAGGATCGGATCCTCGAAGCCGCAGCGGGCCATGAGCAACCGGGTGAGACGGTCCCTCCCGACGCTCCAGAAGTGCCCGGACTCCATCGCCCGGATGCGCTCGAGACGTGACCGGTCGATCACTGGAGCTCCCTCCAGGTGCTTCGTATCCCCTCTTCGAGGGACCGCGGCTCCCATGACAACTCGGATCGCGCCCGGGAGGCGTCCGCCACCCAATGCGCCCGGTCCGGCGGCCGGGTGGCAAAGGGCTCATCCGAGACGATCAAGCTCCGGCCGGTGACGGCTCGGGCGACATCGACGAGCTCCGCGACCGTGTGCTCATGGCCGGTTCCCAGGTTGAAGGTCTCCACGCCTCGACCCGGTCTCATCGCACATGTCAGGATGGCCGTCACGACGTCGTCGACGTGGACGAAGTCCCGGCGGTGGTCACCGGGAGTCATCGAGAACGGCCTTTCCCATCTCATGGCGGCGAGCAGCGTCGGCACCACGTGATCCTCCTGCTCCATGGGCCCGTACACCGAAAAAGGGCGAAGGATCGTCACAGGAGTCGAGGTCTCTCCAGCCCACGCCCGCACCGCGGTCTCCGCCGCCAGCTTCAACGCTCCCCGGGCGGTTGTCGGCGTCAGCGGATCTTGTTCGCGAATCGGATGCGTCGATTCGGCATAGACCAGCGAAGAGCTCAAATGCACCACGCCATGCACCGGGATTCGCCGGCACGCCTCGAGCAGGCCGACGGTGGCGAGCACCGAGTCCCGCCAGGCCGCGATCCTCTCGCCTCCCTGGCCGGGGTGCCCCGGCGACGATGCGCAATTCACCACGTGCGTGGGACGGATCGACTCGAGCGCCTCCCCCGTTGCCGCAAAATCGGTGAGGTCGGCCGTGATCCGTGGCACGGAGGATGGAAGGCGACGGCAGTCGCTGGTCTCGCGGACGAGGACCGCAGCGTCGATGCCGGCTTCCCGGGCACGAACCGCCGTTCGCGATCCGATGAAACCGGCTCCTCCGGCCACGAGCAGACGGATCCCCTCTGGTACCGGATCGATCATGGACGGTTGGACTGTACCGACGGCGCTCGTTCCGAACCCGTGGGTGGTGCTCTTCCCGTCCCGGCGCGGCTCCGAGCCGGCCGGCTCCCTTCGTCACCCGACCCCCGGCTAGCCACCGCATCGCCGCCATCGGGTGCCTCGGATGAGCCGACAGCTACGGTCGCGGACACCAGCGCTCGCGGTGAATGACTCAACCCACCACTCGCCTGCTGCCGATGGTCTGTTATAGCCGCCGGAGGCCTTTAGGTTCTCGGTAGGCGCCAGCCACCAACAGGGCTGGGACACCTGCTCACGGCCGAGGGAACGGCGACACCCTGCATGATCCGACAGCACGGCTCGATAGATGGCCCCCCACGGCTCCGCTGGAGAAGTCTCGTGGTGGCTGCCTTGGTGGCGATACTCCTCACCCCCTTATCTCCGGGTGTGGACGTCGGGGCCGCTGCCGCCCCCGTGCCACCTCCACGCCCGATCCTCTTCGGCATGGCGACCTCAGCCTGGGAAGCCACCTTCGCCGACATCATCGACGAGGTGGGGGTACCGCCTGCGTTTCACCAGATCTTCTGGTCGCTCGAGCTGGCATGGCCGAACGCGTGGGCGCCCAACATGCTCACCGAGCTGCACGACCTGGGCGTCACCGCCGAGGTGGAGATCACCACCAATGACATCTCCGCCCTCAACTCCGGGGCGAAGGACGCGCAACTGGCCGCGATGGCGGACACCATCGGCGACTGGCTGAAAGGGGCGCCCGGCCGTCGCATCCTCATCGCGCCGTTGCCCGAGTCCAACCTGGCGGGCCACCCGTGGAGCAACGGCCCAGCCGCCTACCAGGCGGGCTACAACCGGATCCGGAACGCGTTGCTGGCCACCGGCGTGGACGACTCCCAGATCCGTTTCATCTTCTCGATGAACGGGCTCAGCAGCGGGTCCTACCACTACGCCGACTTCTACCCCGGCGACGACGTGGTGGACATCCTCGGCTTCGCCAAGCTGAACCGCAACATCGACGGGCATTGGCGCGACTACGACGAGACCTTCACGCGCCACATCGAGGAGATGCAAGGCCTCATCGGACCGTACAAGCCGATCCTCATCACCCAGACCGGGACCGTCGACGATGGCTCGGGCGGCAAGGACGCCTGGCTGACCGACATGATGACCAAGCTCCCCAACAACGACCAGGTCATCGGCGCCCTGTACTTCAACCGCGACAAGGATGGGACGGATTTCCGGATCCTCGCCAACGGCGTCCTGCGGGCCCCGGTGAAACAAGGCATGGCGAACTGGTCATCTCCCAGCCAGGTCGATTGGATCTTCGACGGATCAATGGACGCCTGGGTGGCCTGGCGGATCGCGAACCTCCCGGCGCGGCTATGGGGCGACGATCGTTACGCCACCGCGGTCGCCGTCTCCCAGGACGCCTACCCCGGCGGCGCCGACGTTGTCTACCTGGCGGTGGGGACGAACTACCCCGATGCCATCGCCGCAGGGCCGGCAGCGGCTTCCGAGGATGCCCCCATCCTCCTGGCGTCCCAAGACACTCTGCCGGCGGCAACGGCAACGGAACTGAAGCGGCTTTCGCCGAGCAAGGTCGTCGTCCTGGGCGGCACCGCTGCCATCAGCGACCTCGTCATCGACCTCGTCGAGAACGCCCTGCCGGGTGCAACGGTCGTCCGGCGCGCCGGTGCCAATCGCTACGAGACCGCGGTCGAGGTGTCCAAGGCGGTCTTCTCGCCGGGTGTGGCCAAAGTCTTCATCGTCACCGGCGAGAATTTCCCTGACGCGCTGAGCGCGGCACCGACCGCGGTGGTGAGCGGCAGCCCTCTGCTGCTGGTGAGGCCAGACTCGGTGCCCGCGGTGGTCGGCCAGGAACTCGGCCGCCTCGACCCCTCCAAGATCGTCATCCTCGGCGGAGGATCAGTCCTCTCGGCTGCAGTGGAGACCGCGCTCGGCGCATACGCCCCCACGGAGAGGGTGTCAGCCCCCAACCGGTATGCCCTCTCGGCGGCTCTTTCGCAGGCCACCTTCGCCCCAGGTGTCGGCACAGTCTTCATCGCGGTGGGTGACAACTTCCCCGACGCTCTCGCCGGAGGCCCGGCTGCCCGAGTCCACCCCGGCCCGCTACTGCTGGTTCGTGGAGACTCGATACCAGAAGAGATCACGGCGGAACTCGATCGGCTCAACCCATCACGGGTCGTGATCCTCGGAGGGCCGGCGGTGATCTCGGTGGGGCTGGCCGACGATCTGGCGGAATACGTAGAGTGACCCTCGGGCTCGTCGAGGCTGTGGTCTTCAGGAAAGCAGTTGTGGGGCCGCCCCCCTTGCCACCGTACGCACAACTAGTCGCCGGAGAGCACGCCCCATCTACTCGCTGGTAGCGACCCGTAGATTCTCTTCTCGATTCCCGCCCACGGTGGATTGTTCTTGTATAGGCGTCGTAACTGCTTTGCATTGAACCACTTGGTGAAGTCACGATCATATGGTGCAACGACCTTGGTCTCAATTGTGGAGAGGGTGAGGACCTCCCACTCGGTCAGCGGCCTCAACTCTGACACGAACCGAATGAAGTCTTTCCTGAGACTCTCGACTCGCAGCCACCGATCAATCGAAATCAAGCCGTT
Source organism: Actinomycetota bacterium (assembly GCA_030688105.1). Classification (GTDB taxonomy): domain Bacteria; phylum Actinomycetota; class Acidimicrobiia; order Spongiisociales; family UBA11373; genus JAUYIV01. The sequence goes on from JAUYIV010000225.1 coordinate 7,916, forward strand.
GTCCGTGAAAGACAACAGCATGTCGTCGGCCTCCAAACTCTCCACCATCACGTCAGCTGACGGTATCGGAATGGGGGTAGGATCGCTGGCTGTGCCGTGGCGCGACCGATGATGGACCACGCTCAGCTTCCACGAAGGAAGGCGACGAACGTTCAGAACCTTGAGTTCCTTTTCGAGCGCCTCGTCCCCGAACTCCCTGAACGTCTGGTGTTTGCGACGGTCGGCTGGATCGTGGCTGAAGAGGACGAGATCGCCTACGACCTCGAAGAGCTTTGAGGTTGCATCGCCAGCCGTCTTGCCCATGTGGGCCCAGGCGAACTGTCTTCCCAGGATCATGAGCCGCTCATGTGGACAGGACACCATAGTTGAGTGGCTACTCCGACGCGTCTCTCGACCGAGCGACCTCCAGAGATCGGTGAGTGCCTAACCGGGCGAGTGCTGCCAAGTGCCGCGTCATATGGACTGGCCTCATTAGGCTCGTCGGCGTCGACTCGTGCGCGATGGAACTCGAAGGTCTGGAGGGACGAGCGGTCCAGTGCATGTGCTACTGCGGAGGATTACCGAGCGAGCGCCGTCTCTCGATGAACGCCCCCGTGGCTAGAGCAACCATTGTGGCCCCAGCGATCCCCAGGCCCACCAATCGAGAGGTAGGAAGGTATCTCA
>JAUYIV010000241.1 GCA_030688105.1 Actinomycetota bacterium
GGAATCGATGATGTCCTCGACTATCAGGACATGCCGATCTGCGATCTCTTGATCCAGATCCTTCAGGATCCTCACGACGCCGGAGGTCTGGGTGGCGACCCCATAGGACGAGACCGCCATGAAGTCGATGTCGATCGGCAGGCGGATGTGGCGGGCGAGGTCGGCGACCACCATGAATGCCCCCTTGAGGACCGCCACGAGGAGGAGGTCCTTGCCCGCGTAGTCCGCAGTGATCTCATCGCCCATCTCGGCGAGCCGGACGGAAATCGACTCCTCGTCGACGAGCACGCGTCCGGGCCTCATTCGGGAACCCTCGTCGCGGCCACCCCGACGTCCCCGTCACGTTCGTCGGCAGCACGGATCGACACCAGCCAGGCGATTCTCCCACCGGACTCGACCACCGGCCAGCGACTCCGAAGCCGCCGCGGCACCCCGGCCTCTCCGAGCGCATCGAACACCTTCTTCGTGCCGCCCCGCACCCTGATTCGGTCACCTGGCGCCACGGCGCGGACCACGAGCGGCCCCGTGGCGGCGATCACCGCCCCCTGCCTGCCAAGGGCGGCATCACCCTCCTCCCCTGACACGATCAACCATGGCCCGAAACGCACCGATCCCGGGACCGGCAGCTCGACGGGCCTTGGAACCGCCGGCGCCTGCGGCGAATGGATGGTGACAAAGGGGCCCTCACGCTCGGCAAGCAGGCCACCGGACAGCTGACCGATCGTGCCCGACACCGCGCCCATGACGGCCGCCACGTCCTCGGCGCTCCCGGGATAGGGGTCGAGCAGCATACGGATTGCCCTCCGGGCGACACGAGCCGCCACCGGCGTGGGAAGTGTCGCCAACGCCGCCGCCGGGACCAACACCGCCTCCGCCTCACGCCTGATCGGCACGGAGGCGGCTCGCTCCTCGAGCGCCTCGTCGTCGGCCGCGGCCAAACGCGCCGTCCGAGCCAGGGCGGCTTTGAGCGCCGGGTTGTACCGGGACTCGAGGGACGGAATAGTCACCTGCCGCAACTGGTTGCGGCGGATCGCCGGATCGTCGTTCTGCGGGTCGTCGACGAAGGCCAGCCCCGCCTGCCCGGCGATGCGCCGGGCAGTCTCGCGGGAAATGTCCAGCATCGGTCGTATCCACACCCCCCGGCGAGCCGGGATACCCGCCAGGCCCGCCAGACCGGCACCGCGCAGCAGGTTCCCGAGAACCGTCTCCGCCTGGTCGTCCTGGGTGTGGCCGGTGAGCACCAGCTCACCGGGTCTCAACGCGGCTTCGATCGCAGCGATGCGGGCAATGCGGAGATCGGTCTCCGAAACGCTGCCGTGCGCCTCCACGACCTCGTGGGTCAGACCGAGCCCCGCAGCGATCTCGCGGGCGGCTGCGACCAGAGAGGCGGAGCCGGGGAGCCCATGGTCGACCGTGATGGCCCGAACCGGACCCTCGCGAGAGACCGCCGCCAGCGCCAGGGCAGCGGAGTCCGCTCCCCCGCTCAGGGCGATGACGACCGGGCCCTTGGGGACGAGCGCCGTCAGCTTCGCGGCGAGTGCGGCGACCTCCTCGTCCGGAGGGCTCAACCCACGCGTTCGAGCCATTGCCTCGGAGCGCGGATCTCATCGAGAGATGGCAGGTGGTCGGGGCTCTCCCACACCGCGTCGAGCGCCGAGAAACCGGCGGTGCGCTCGACGTCGAGGATGAACCGCTCTCCCATCTCGTACTGCTTCATCTTCATCTCGAGCCCGGTGAGCCTGAAGAAGGCCGCCGTCCGTGGATCCTTCCGACGGAGCTTGAGCACCCGCGACATCCGATCCTGGGTGACCAGCCGCCTGGCGCCGATACGGTCCATGACCACGTGGCCGTGGCCCTCGAGAACGGACATCAGCGCCTGAACCCGGTTGAGCAGGGCTCGCTGTTCCGGTGTGGCCAGAACCCCCAACAGACCAGCCTCATCGACCAGCGGCCTGCCGGCGCGGGCGGCCGAACGCATCTCATCCGCGATGCGCTGCATTCGACCGGGCTCGGGATCCGCCGTTTCGACCAGCCCTTCGACCAGCCCGAAGAAGTAGGCCCGAAGCCAGGGGACACCGGTGAATTGGAGGCGATGGGTGCACTCGTGGAGAGCGACCCAGAAACGGAACTCATCGGGTCGGAACTCGTGCTGTCGCTCCATTCCCAGGACGTTGGCCCCGACGAACATGACCGTGTCACCGGCATCGCCATCCCCCGACGGAAGGACGAGTTCGTATTGGCCGAGGACCCGTTTGGAGAGGACACCCACCAGCGCACCGACCTCTGCCCCGAGGAGGCGAGACATCAACCGTCGGCCGATGCCGGGTCCGCCCTTGCCGCGGAGCTTCTGCTCGGCGGGGGCGAGCATCCGGCCGAATGATTGGATGTTGGCGGTGGCCCAATCCGCCCGGGTGACGACGGCCACCGTCGGCTTGCCCTTCCAACTCAGGCCGGTCTCGGCCTCGACGAGCCCTGCGGCCTGCTCGACGATCCCGGGTGCCTGCCGGGCCAGCAAACCGATGTGATACGAATCCTCGAGCGGATGCGACCCGGCCAGCCGACTGGCGACACGAGCGGCCACGCTCCAGTTGATGACGCTCACCGCGACACGCGGTAGCGGCCCTGGACCCTGACCCGGTAGGTGACCACCACGCCGACAAGGGCGATCCCCGTCATCACGAGCAGGGTCGGCACCAGGAATCGAAACGTCCAGGCATCCTCTGCCGGCGGTTCGGCCTCTTCGTCGACGACCACCGCAGGACCCTCCTCCGGCGCAGGTTCGCCCAGGGCGAGTGCAGCCGGCATGGTTGCGAGCGCGAGGGAGAGGAGGAGGAGGGCGAAGAGGAGCCTGATACGGGTCATCGGTCTCGCGAGGTTACCTCTGAGTCAACAGTTCACAGTTGACAGTCGACAGTCAGCACCTCGCGGGACCGGTCGCAGAGTTCAGAGCCTCGGCCGCTCCTACTGTCCACTGCTCTCCACTGTGAGCCGCGGAGCGCGGCGAGGCTCAGTTCTCTGGGACGATGCGGCCGCGTAGACGCGGGAACCGAGTCGGAGTGTGGGCGTAGCAGTGCGACCGTTTGTTGTACCGGGAGAGCACCGTCTCGCATGTGTCGTCTTCGCACACGCGCGTGCCGTCGGTTTGCTTGGGAGCACGCAGCTTCCCTTGCACCCGATTGCCCTTCATGATCTCGGACGACATTTGTCTTACCTCCAGAGGAGGGCGGAGCCCGGAAGGCTAGCCCACACTCCCGTCGGAATCATGTTCACGTATGAACGTCATGAGCCGGTTGGCCAGTTCCGGCGGCATCTCGTCCCTGCATATCTGCCGGACCCGTGCCTTGAGGCGTTCCTCGAACCGGAAGCCGTCGCCGCACGGCGGGCATCGGTGAAGGTGCCAGCGAATCCGAAGCCGCCGAATCGCGGTGGTCTCGCCGTCGATGAATGTGTAGAGCTGAGCGTGCGCCTCGTGGCAATTCATGGTCCGGCGATGCCTCGTTGTTCGGCAAACTCCCACAACGCTTTCTGCAAAGCCTTTCTTCCGCGGTGCAGTCGGGACATCACCGTCCCGATGGGCGTGTCCATGATCTCCGCGATCTCCTTGTAGGAGAACCCCTCGACGTCGGCGAGCAGGACCGGGATCCGGAAGTTCTCGGGGAGGGACTCGAGCGCGGTCTTGATGTCATCGTCGACGATGCTTTCCAGAGCCTCGTCCTCGGCGCTGCGCACCGCGCCCCCGGGGCCATCCTCCCCCATTCTCTGGAAGAGGTACAGATCCTCCAGCTCGCCGAGCTCGACCTCGGCGGGCCGGCGTGTCTTCCGCCGGTAACGGTTGATGAACGTATTGGTGAGGATCCGATACAGCCAGGCGCGGAGGTTGGTTCCGGCATGGAACGTGTGATACCCGCGGTACGCCTTGAGGAGAGCCTCCTGGAGGATGTCTTCGGCATCCGCCGGGTTGCGCGTCATCCTCAGCGCAGCCGAGTAGAGCTGCGGGAGGAATTCCGTGACGTCGTCTTCGAACGTGGCCTGATCGGCCATTCGAGCCCCTTCCGGGCAGGCTTCCGGTCGACTCCATGCCCGAGGAGGCGACCCGGTGGAGCCGGAGCGGGGATTTGAACCCCGGACCTGCTCATTACGAGTGAGCTGCTCTACCCCTGAGCTACTCCGGCGAGCGGCCGGAATGGTAGTTCGCCGTCGCCCGTTGCCCGTTGCCCGTCGCGTCGCCCGCTGCCCGCTGCCCGCTGCCCGTCAAGAGTCAAGAATCAAGAGTCAAGAATAAGAAGGTCCGCTCTTGGCTCTTGGTTCTTGGCTCTTGCATCTTCAGGGATGGCTCGGGTCGCGGGTGATCCCGGCGGCCTGCTGCTCCGCGCGGACGAAGGCCACGATCTTCGCCACTTCGTCGCGAGAAAGGTGCTCGAGTGGGGCCATCGTGCCGAAGTTCCAGTGGTGCGGCGGCACGCCGAATGCCACGGCCTGCTGGAATGACTCGTCGCCGTGATGGTTGGGCGCGTAGATCACATTCAAGAGAGGCGGGCCCTGCTCGGTGCCTCGCAAGTCGATGCCGTGGCAGGCGGCACAGTTGGTCAGGAACAGCTGGCGCCCTTCGGCGATCGCGCCGGGATCGGCAATGGACGACGGCGGCTCGGGAGGGGTGGCGGAGATCGCGATGGCGATGAGGAGGCCCAGGCCGAGGACCCCGGCAGCGATCCATATCAGCCTGCCGCCCTGAAACCGCCGGGGAGGCGGAGCAGGGTTCGTCTTCCGCTTCGGCCCACTCATTCACCGACTCCTCGACTAGGAGACGACAGCCTACCCCACCCTGGGTGGGGTACTTGTCGTCACTAAGGTGGCCCCCATGCACTCTGCCCACGGAGCCGACATCCCTCCCGACCGTCACGCGGGCCATACCCCCGAGATGTTCCGCGACCGGCTCGCGGTGTCGGTCGCACTGACCATCCCCATCCTCTACTTCAGCGAGCGCATCCAGGAGTGGTTCGGCTTCGATGCCGTGTCATTTCCGGGCGACGGGCTGGTCACACCCGTACTCGCCACGATCCTGTTCGTCTACGGGGGCAGGGTCTTCCTGATCGGCGCTCTGCGCGAGCTTCGCGATCGCGCCCCGGCGATGATGACCCTGATCGCACTTGCCATCACCGTGGCCTATGGATACAGCCTGGCGGTGTCGGTCGGTCTCGGAGGCGAGCCTTTCTACTGGGAGCTGGCCACCCTGATCGTGGTGATGCTCCTCGGGCACTGGATCGAGATG
>JAUYIV010000254.1 GCA_030688105.1 Actinomycetota bacterium
TTGCCACGATCGAGGCCGTCGTCGAGTCGACCGGTTCGAGCGCCTCGCTCAGTCTGCGAGATCTTGCCGATCTGTTGGGGTTGTCCCATCAGCGGGTCCAACAGCTCATGAGTGGTGCGTCACAAAGGGCTTGAAGCCGGCCTTCTCGATTTCGCGCTGCGCCAACGGTCGTCACGTATTCCCAACGTGATACCCAGGGACGCGCAAAGAGTTTCGACTACCGGAATCGGTCACAAGTCTCCGATAGGCTTTCGTCTGTGACCGACCAGGAGCAGCATCCCTTCGCCGAACTGCGATTTGGCATCCCGATCTACACCGTTGCCGAGGCAGCTCGGCACCTTGGCGTACCCGAGTCGACCTTTAGAGCGTGGTCACACGGATATGTCCGCCAACAACCGTCTCGGAAGCCGGTGAAGGGGAATGCTTTCGTAACGACCATCGCGGCCAGGAAGGGACAGCCCGTGGTCCCCTTCGTAGGGTTGGTCGAGGGGATGGTTGCGGCGGCCTTCCGGCGAGCTGGTGTCTCTCTACAGCACATACGGACGGCCCTTCGGATACTCGAGGACGAGATCGGCCTCGAACACGCCTTGGCATCACGCCGCCTCTACACCGACGGCGGCCGCATTCTGTTCGACTATGCCAAGAAGACCGATGACGACGAGCTGGCGGTCGTAGTTACCGGTCAGCGGGTGTTCACCGACGTAGTCAAGGACTATCTGGCGAGAATCAGATACGCACAGGACGACTACGCGAGTCGGTTGATCCTGCCCGTCACTGTCCGACCACTCATCGAGGTTGACCCGAAGCGCAACTTCGGTCGACCACGATTTATCAATAGCGGCGCGCCGGTGGCCGCCGTGCTCAACCGATTCAAGGCGGGCGAGTCGCTAGTGAGCATTGCCGCCGACTTCGACCTCGATTCCAGCGATATCGAGGATGTGCTTCGTGCCGCGCTACCCGACGCAGCCTGACCCCGAATTCCTCGTCGATCGAAGCCTGGGTCTGTACGTTTTGCCGGATGCGCTGCGCGCACGCGGGTTGACGGTGCACACCCTGGAGTCCGTCTATGGCAAGGTGCAGTCTCAAAGCGTTCCTGACATCCGTTGGTTGGGCGACGCCGGTCAGAACAACTGGGTCGTCCTCTGCAAGGACGATTCGATTCGCCGCACGCCTATGGAGCTGGCGACCGTCGAACGTTACCGAGTCAAGATGTTCTGTCTGACGACCGCCAGCCTGACCGGCGAGCAGCAACGCGACCGCATCCTCAGCCACGTCAATCGAATTGCACAACGGGCACGCAAACCCGGGCCCTACATCTACGGGATCTACGAGCGAAACATCAGGCTGTTGTGGCGGCCCGCTGAGAGCTAGCCGAAGCGACGCTTTGGCTTGACGGGGTCGCACATGCAGGTAGGCGGCCACCCCAGCTATGTCCGAGCCTTAATGCGGCTGGCCGCGGAGCGGCTGATCCTTCTCGATTGCGCATTGCGCTGGGCCATCGGTCAGGCGTGGGCACCTCATGAAGCGATCCGATTCGAGGTTCGTACTGGCGGTGTCGCTTGCGGGGTGGAAACCAACGACAATGCCTTGATGAGTTCAGCGCTCCGGACGATCTTCGCCATGCCGGCGCTTCGCCGCTTGGCGGGTCCGCGGTCCTTTGAGCGCGGGCTCGAGTACTCGTCGGATCGGCGGCTGAAGAACCTGCGGGTCACCGACGACGAGGCGTCGGCGATCGTACGAGGGACCAGCGACTATAAGGTTCGGCTCTGGATCAAGAACGGCGGACCTGGGTTCGAGTGCACCTGCCCGATGGGCGACGGCGGTGAGTTCTGCAAGCATTGCGTGGCTGTCGGCCTCGCGCTCGTCGAAGAGGAGACTCGGCCGTCCTCCGCCCGAGCGGCGACCACAGCCGACCTGCGCAGCTACCTGCAGACCCAGGATCGGGAAACACTCATCGACCTTCTGCTCGACCGCGCCAGCGAGGACGAGTTCCTGCGGGGCCGCCTGGAACTCGAGGCGGCGAAGTCGGTCGGGAGGGACGTCAACCTCGATGCCTACCGGCAGGCCATCGACGAGGTGATCGTGGTCCGGGACGGCGTGGACTATCGAGAGGCGTACGACTATTCGCAGAGTATTGGCGAGGTGATCAATTCGATCCGCGAGCTGCTGGACGCAGGCCACGCCGAGGAGGTCATCGCCCTGTCCGAGCATGCTCTCGCTGATCTCGAGGACGCCTGGGGTCTGGTCGACGACTCCGACGGATGGATTGGCGGGGAGCGCGACGAATTGGTGGAACTCCACCACGAAGCGTCCCTGGTGGCTCGCCCTGACCCGGCGGCGCTCGCCGAGCGACTCTTCCAATGGGAACTCCACTCCGATTGGGAGACGTTCGACGGGGCAGCCGAGCACTATGCAGACGTGCTCGGACCGGAGGGCCTGGCCACATATCGTTCACTCGCCGAAAAAGCATGGGCAAGAGTCCCGGCTCGGAGCCCCGGCGACGGCCACGACTCCTCGACCTTCCGGTCCCGCATCACCCACATCATGGAGACCCTGGCGCGGGTGTCGGGTGACGTTGACGCCGTCGTGGCCGTCAAGTCCCGCGACCTCTCGTCCGCCTACGTCTACATCCAGATCGCCGAGGTCCTTCGAGAAGCCGGACGCCACGACGACGGCCTCGAATGGGCGGAGCGGGGTCTGGCGGCGTTCCCCCGGGGCACCGACTGGCGGCTTCGTGAGCTCGTCGCCGACGAGTACCACCGCCGGGACCGCCATGACGAAGCTATGGCCCTGGTCTGGGCGATCTTCTCCGACCGACCAGGTCTCGCCACCTACGAGCGCCTCCACCACCACGCCAAGCTCGCCGACGCCGGGGATGAGTGGCGAGACAAAGCCCTGGGCCTGTTGCACGCGCAAGCCACTGCGGCCAAAGCCGACGAAGCTCCCCGGAGCCGGTGGGTGAAGCAGGCCGATCACTCCACCCTCGTCGAGGTGTTCCTGTGGGAGAACGACCTCGAAGCGGCCTGGACGGAGGCCCAGGCAGGCGGATGCTCCGACCGACTGTGGATGCGCCTCGCCGTCGCCCGCGAGCAAGACCACCCCGCCGACGCCCTCCCCATCTACCAGGCCCACGTCGAGCAGACGATCCAGGTGAAGAAGAACGACGCCTACGCGGCAGCGGTCGAGTGGATGGTCAAAGTGCGAGAGTTGTTAGACCGGATGGGCCGAGTGGACGAGTTCCCCGCCTACGCCGCCGAGGTGAGG
>JAUYIV010000256.1 GCA_030688105.1 Actinomycetota bacterium
TCGTCCTGGCGTGGCTTCAGGATGAGTATGGAAGTGATGAGGCGGAGCCGCACCTGATGGAGGGGACCATCGGCGCCGCCAACTGGTCCGAGGTGCTTCAGAAGGCCCGACAGCATGGTGGACAGCCGGCGCTGGTCGCGCGCCTGCTGAGTTCCTTCGGCCTCCAGGTAGCCGACGTGACAGGCGAGGATGCGGAAGAAGCGGCGGAGCTGTGGACTTCGGGGTCAGACCTCTCGCTGGCCGACCGGCTATGCCTGGCCCTTGGCCTGCGGCTCGGCGTAGCCGTCGTCAGCACTGATTCGGCGTGGAAGTCCGTCCCTGACGGTCCTGCGGTGATCCTGATCCGTTACGAGCTCGAGCATGACCAGCCGGACATGGGGAGGCCACGACTCCCGAGCCGGCGCGGTTGCCCGTTCCGGGGGAGTCGTGGCCAACAGGGGTAGGGTTACGCGAGGACAGGCGTTCCGTGCAGGAAGGCCAGGTCGCCGACGTAGCTGCTGATCAGCCGGACGCGGTCAGAGATGTTCTCCTTGACCCAGTTCGAAGACAGAGTGACAGACTTCTCAGCCTGCTCACGCGTCTCCCAAACGGTGACAGAAGCAACCTTGCGGCTGCCGATGTCGGCCACTCCGTACTCGATGAAGCCGGGCTCCTTCGAGAAGCGGGGGAGCATGCCGTCCTTGGTCAGGCCGGCCAGCTCCTGGAAGCTGCCCTTGGTGATGTCGTAGATCGCAAGTCGAATGTGCTTCACGATGTTCTCCTTCAGGGGGATTCGGCTAAGTCGATACGAAGCGAAGTTCGCTCGTGACCGACTTCGTTCGAAGGTCAGGAGATCAGACGGTTCGCAGCCTCGCAGCCGTTGATGGAGAGCATAACACAGAATCGCTTGTGATAGATACGTGTCTACTCTATATCAAGTGCCCGAGGAACGGAAAAGGCCACGGTCCCGATCCGGCTGAGCCTAGCCGGGGAGCCGTGGCCTATCGGGTTAGGGGTTAGGCGTAGACAGGGCTGGCGGCCAGGAAGGCCAGGTCACCCACGTACGTGGTCACCAGGCGAACCCGGTCAGTGACATTGTCCTTGACCCAGCTCGAGGCCAGGTGGACCGACTTCTCCGCCTGCTCACGCGTCTCCCAAATCGTGATGGAGCAGAGCTTGCGGTTGCCGACATCGGCGACTCCGTACTCGACGAAGCCCGGCTCCTTCGAGAAGATCGGGAGCATGCTGCCCTTGGCCAATTCGGCAAGCTCCTGGAAGTTGCCCTTGGTCAGGTCGTAAATCGCTAGTCGAATGTGTCGCTGCATGTCGTTCTCCTTCTGCAGGTCGGGCTATTCTAGCATCGTGATAGGCTAGCGTCGAGTTAGCGGCGAGCATGTCAGAGGAGATACGAGTGCCACGAGTTGAGTTTGAGGCGGAAACCGAGGAGGATCTGGTGTCCCTGGTCTGGCGGTGGGCGATGGGACCCAGGCGGGATGAGCTGCACAGCGGTGCGGCGGAAGCGGGTGACGAGACCGAGCTGCGTCGGAACCAGCTGGCGGTCGTGCTGCGCACCATCCACGGGGTGGACAGCCGCCGCCTGGTGCGCGAGGTCGCCGAGCTCTCACTCGCCGATGCTTCCCTCGTCCTGGACGAAGCGCTGAAACAGCGGTACGGGAAGACCACCGGCACGGCGTTCGCGGGGATCGTCGCCGGCCCCAACAAGGTGATGCGCCGCATCGCTCGGCGCGATCTGCTGGTCTGGGATGCCGCCTCAGGCGGCTATCGGATGCATCCGGCGGATGCCGAGATCGTGCTCGAGACCTGGTCGCAGGCCTGAGTCATCGGTCTATTGCCAACCGATTGAGGCCACCTCGACCTGGTCCTTGATCCCCTTCAAGGTCACAGACCGCGGTTCGGAAACTGAAAACGGAAGCGATCCCGCGGCCTCCAGGGTCTCCTGGGTGACCAGGATCTCGTCCCGGTCCGCCAGCGCCCCCACCCGAGCGGCCTCGTGGACGCCCTTACCCCCATAGTTCACGCCGCTGCGCGTTGCTTCGGCGGTATGCAGCCCAATCCGGACCCACGGGGCGAATCCATGCCTCTTGCGGTGCGTGGTCAGCGACCGCTGGATGGCAACCGCACTTTCGACGGCGGATCGTGCCTCCTCGAAGGCCACGAAGAAGCCGTCGCCAGCGTGGCTGACCTCCTCCCCGCCGTGGCGTGCGAAGAGCGACCGGAGGGTCGCATCGTGCCAACGGATGAGCTCCCCCCATGCCTCGTCGCCGATCGCCTCGATGAGGTCGGTTGAACTGACCATGTCGGTGAACATGAACGTCTTGACCTGCCGTACACCGCTCGCGGCCTGACCTGCTCCATAACGTTCGAACAGCGCGTCGACTCGTTGGAGATCGGGGACCGCCTTCAGCCGTTCGAAGGTGGACCTGGCGGCTTCGAGCACCTGGATTGACGCCGTCTCGTCTCCTGCAGCCCGATACGCCTCGGCCAGCCGCGCCCCGACCTGGGCGCCCTCATAGGGGGCCCCGACGGCCTGCCATAGTCGCCGGCCGCGCTCGAGGCTGTCGATCCCGCCGGACGCGTCTCCCTGCGCCAGAAGGACCGATCCGCGGGCGGTCGCGGCAGCGGCCTGGAGAGCGGTCGAGCCAAAGTGGTCGGCGGTGGCCTCCAGCTCGCTGGCGGCAGCATTCGCCGTTTCCTGGTCTCCTCCGGCCAACGCGATTTCCACCTGGGCCGGCAACAGATGACCGCGTCCCAGCGGTTCCCGAGGGCTGTCCCCGGTGCGGGGACCGGGCCCTTCCGCTACCGACAGGGCGCGCCGGATCGAGCTTGCCGCCGCGGCACGGTCGCCCTGCGCCAACCGGAGGAGGGCGAGGCCCGGCTCAGGAT
>JAUYIV010000257.1 GCA_030688105.1 Actinomycetota bacterium
CGACTACTCATCGGATCTGGCTTTCGAGTCCTTGACGGATTCGCCGCGGGTTGCGGACTGACTAGTGACGCGTCACGGCTGACCGCCAACCGCGTACCGCCAACCGCCAGAACGCGTGAGGGGGCCATCGTCGCGTTCTGGCGGCGAGCGGTCAGCGGTGAGCCCATTGCTGCCGGTGAGCCACCTGCTCGTGCGGGCGACGATTCGGCCCTAGTGACTACCCCGCGGGTGTCGGGGTCGATTCGAAGGGGAGCGGCTTCCGCGGCCGCTCGTAGCGGGTCCCGTAGGTCTCGGCGACCGCGTCCAGGTTCGGGCCATCGACGAGCTTCGAGAACACGATCAGCCGCTGCCGCGACGTGTACTTCGGGGTGCACGTGATCAGCGTCAGCCAGGAGCCCTCCATCGGCTGGACCACCCAGGTGTCGGTCGGGTTCACCACCTCGATCGAGACCACCTGGTAGGTGTGCACCCCGATCAGGGTCTCGACGGTGAACCGATCACCCGGCTGGAGACGGTCGAGGTGTCCGAAGGGCGCCCCATAGGTGGTGCGGTGACCGCTGAGCACGGCATTGCCGTACTGCCCGGGCATTGCCGTGCCCGGCATGTGGCCGGGGCCCTTGCGGAGGTCATCGGGGTTGACGCCCTCGACGACGACCCAGTCGATGCCCGCGGTCGGCACCACGATGCGTCCCAGGGGCTCACCGCGCGGCGGCGGGACCTCGGTCAGCCACTCCGGGAGGACTCTCGGGTCGACGACCGGGTCGACGACCGGCTCGGCGGCGGATGGCGTACCGAAGATCACCGGGACGTCGTCGGCGGTGTCGAAGCCCTCGGCGGTGGGTGCGATCTCGGGCTCGGCGGGCACAGCCGATGGGTCGAAGGCGCTGTCGAGCTGGCCCTCGGCGGCGAGCGTCTGGCGCTCCTCGAACTGCACCCGGAGATCCACCTGGGCCCGGGCGGCGACTCGATCCGAGACCACCACCGTCACCAGGGGGTATATGACGGCGACCGCTCCCACCACGACGAGGACCAGGCCGGCGACGAGGGGGATGATGAAACCCTTCTTGTCCGTCTCGCTCGACTCGTCCTCCGGCTCGGTCGGCGGCTCGGCCGGCGCCGCCTTCTCGGGTCGCGACCGGGTCGAGGGCGCCGCGCTGCGTGGTCGCTTCTTGGGCGTGACGATCCGCCCGTCGAACACGCCGATGTCGGCGGCGTCGTCGTAGGTCAGGGCGGCCGAGCCCGTCTCCGGGAGCTTCCGAGTCACCGGGCGGAGGTTAACGGCCGGATCGCGAAATGCTCATTAGTGACTAGTCCGCCGGCGTGCTCGAAAACTCCGCCGCGCCGCCGATGGACACGGCGTCTTCGGACGACTACCTTGTGTGGCGAAGCGGGGAACGCTTAACAGCGCGTTTCCCGGGCGGACACAACCGGCCGGGATTCGCATTAACGAGGGGACCAGGGAGTGACATGGCTGCGATCGTAGGTTCACAAAGGGGCAGGGTCGGATCGCTACTCGTCGCGATTGGCGCCTTCCTGCTCGTCTTCGCCACGGTGATCTTCGTGACTGCCGCGCCGGCGTTGGGCGTGCCGGCGGACCCGTTCCCGATCAACGACTGCGGCGAAGGCGCCGACGCCGGCCTCAAGATCCAGTGGGACATCGACGACGAACCACCGACGTTCACCGTCGACGAGTTCGAGGGCACCGGGCTCCCCGGTGACATGGACTTCGGGAACGTGTACGACGGGCCGCCGAACTTCACGCTGGTGTACGACTACGCCGATGAGGACAGCACCGGTTGGTATCTCGACTACGAGTACACGGGAAGCACGTACGACCTGTATGCCATCTTCTTCAAGACCGGTGGCAACCCCCCGGAGAATGACCAGTACGTCACCCCAGTGCCCAACCCGGGGACGCTCGAACTGCCCAACAAGCTCTCCCACGTGACGTTCTGCTTCCAGGACGCCACGGGCGGGACCACGACGACGGTGGCGGATACGACCACGACGACGGTGGTGGGCGGTCCGACGACGACGGTGGCGGACACCACGACGACGACGGTGGCGGATACCACGACGACGACGGTGGGCGGTCCCGAGGAGCCCACGACGACGGTCCTCGGCCCGGATGACCCGGAGTTGCCGAACAACGGTCCCGGTCAGCTGCTGGCGATCTTCCTCGGCGGCCTCGGACTGCTCTTCATGGGCAGTGGGTCGCTGGTGATCGCTTCGGAGCGGCGCCTGACGATTCGTTGAATTGATCGATGAAGTGAGACGGGGCCGCTGGACCAGCGGCCCCGTCCCGCGTCCGAATCGCCTGCCATGACGACCGACCAGACCGACCCCGGCACGCTATCTCGTGTCCGCCGGGTGGCGGCGTGGGGGGCGGCGACGACTCGCCGCATCGGTGGGCGAATCCGCCGCTTCACGCGTTGGGAGTGGGGCCTGGTCGTCCTCATTGCGGTCTACGTCGCCGTGCTCACCTCGATGAGCCTGCGGGCCCACCATGCCCTCGCCACCTCCACGTACGACTTCGCCCTGTACGACCAGGGTGTCTGGCTGCTTTCCCGATTCAAAGCGCCGTTCGTGACCCTGATGGGGCGCAATCTGTTCGGGGACCACACCTCATTCGTCATGTTCTTCATGGTCCCGATCTATTGGGTGTTCCCCGATGCCGGGGCGCTGCTCTTCGTCCAATCCCTGGCCATCGCCTGCGGGGCGATCCCCATCTTCCTGTATGCCCGGCGCCGGCTCGAGAGCGAGCCGGTGGCGCTTCTGCTGGCCGGGACCTACCTGCTCCATCCGGCGGTCTCGTGGACCAACATGGAGCAGTTCCATCCGGACGCGTTCTTCGGGGTGTTCGTGGGCTTCGCCATCTATGGGGCGCTGACGCGGCGGTGGCGCCTCTACACGGTGTTCGTAGTCCTCACACTGCTGGTGAAAGAAGATGCTTCGTTGATCGTCATCGCTCTGGGGATCTGGGTGATCTGGCGGCGGAGCGTCCTCATCGGGGTCCTGACGGTCCTGTGGAGTTTCGGCTTCGCGGTCTTCGCCACCGTGCTGCTGATGCAGTACCTGACCGGGCATGCGACGCTCAACGCTTGGCGAATCCCCTTCGGGGGGGCAGGCGGCCTGGTCAAGGCGATGCTGACCCGTCCGGGCGACGTCCTCGACTATCTCCGCGCCGACGGCCGGCCGTGGTGGGCCTGGCAGATGACCGCTCCCTTCGGATGGGTGTTCCTCCGGCTCCCCGACGTGGCCGCGATCGGATCGCTCGTGTTGATCGCCAACGTCGTCAGCACCTTCCTGTACCAGCACCAGATCCAGTTCCACTACTCCCTGGTGGTGGTCCCGGCGCTGGCGCTGGGAACCGTCCATGCCCTCGGCGCAATCAAGGACCGGCGGGCGTGGTTCGTCGGGGGAGTGGCCGTGCTGGCGCTGTGGACGGGATTCCTCTGGTCGACATTGCCGTTCGCCAGGGACCCCAAGGCATTCCGCGAGGCGAACGATCCCTTCGTGGTGGCCGCCAAGGAGGTGCTGCCCCTGGTCCCGGACGGCGCCGTGGTCGCCGCCGACTCTTCGCTGACCCCCCATCTGGCACACCGACGGCAGATCTACATGTTCCCCAATCCCTTCAGCAGCTTCCTGTACGGGGTGCCGGGGCGACCGGCGGAGGGCACCCGGCTCCCCGCCGCCGACGACGTCGAGTACGTCGTGCTCCGGGTGCCGGTTCCCGAGGGGCTGCTCGCCGAAACGTGGGCCCAGGTGGAGGGTGACTTCGTCCTGGTGCACCAGAACGACCATTGGGCGGTCTATCGGCGCCCCGAGCTTCCCTGATCGGGTGCAACAAACCCGGGGATCCGGAGGTTGTTCCGCCAGATGGCCGCCGTTTCCGCCGCAGTGCGCCCGGGCACCGAGCGTCTGCTCGTCCCGCTCTCGCTCTTCCTGGTGTACGTGGTGTGGGGTTCCACCTACCTGGCGCTCCGTTGGGCGCTCGAGGGCTTCTCACCATTTCTGATGAACGGGCTGAGGCTCCTGGTGGCCGGCGGGCTGCTCTACCCGATCGCGCGGCGCCGCGGCAGGGCACATCCCACGGCCCGGGAATGGCGCGACTCGGCCTTCGTGGGAGCGGTGCTCTTCATCGGCGGGCTGGGCCTGGTCACGGTGGCCGAGGACAACGGCGTCGGCTCCGGCCTGGCGGCATCCGCGGTGGCGGTCATGCCGCTGTGGGCGGCGCTGTGGAGCGGGCTCTTCGGCCGATGGCCGGATCGCCTCGAGTGGCTCGGGCTCCTAGTCGGGCTCGCCGGGGTGGTGCTGCTGAGCCGTGAAGGGGATTTTCAGAGCAGCCCGCTCGGCACCGCCTTGATGGTGCTGTCGCCGATCCTCTGGGCATTCGGCTCGGTGGTGTCGACCCGGTTGCGGATGCCCAAGGGGCTGATGGCATCGGCCGCGCAGATGCTCACCGGGGGAGCGGCACTGGTGTTGGCCGGGCTGCTGCGCGGCGAGCGCATCGATGAGATG
>JAUYIV010000262.1 GCA_030688105.1 Actinomycetota bacterium
AAGATCGAGCAACCACATCGTCACCCGGTTGCCCAGTCCGGGAGCATCGTCGCCGCGCGTGGAGACGGGCACCATTGCCCTGAAGTCGATGCCGTCCACGTCTACTTGGCGCTCCTCTTTCAAGAAGGACCGCACCGCTCCGGCAACCGCGGCGATCACCACGTCGTTGACGGTGACGCCATGCGCGTTCTTGATCGCCTTGACCTGTTCGAGCGGCGTCTCGAGGAACGCGATCCTCCGATTGGGCCCGATCTTGGCGTTCAACGGGGTCGCCGAAGCCCTGGTAAACCAGCCGGATCGCGCCGACTGGCGCATGGCGAGCAGCCGATGCCTGAGACCCTCCTTCAGCTCCCTGGTCTCATCGACGAATCTTCGGGCGCCCCTTGCCGCAGTGATCGGAGCGATCACCCGCCGGATCGCCTCGTCGGCGAAGAGTTGACCGGGAGTGGGCGCCGGCCGCGGCTCGTACTGGTCGGGCTCGCCCACCTCGTCGGATGGATACGGGGCCAAGAGCACCTTGAGGAGATCCACCCCACCGATACCGTCGATCATGCAATGGTGGACCTTGGACACCAGGGCGAACCCACCGTCCGCCAGGCCCTCGGCCACCCAGACCTCCCACATCGGCTTGGTGCGATCCAGGCGCTGGCTGAGGATCCGGCCCGCCATCTGCCGAAGCTGTGCCTCAGAGCCCGGGTGGGGAAGGGCGATGTGGCGAATGTGATAGGTCGGATCGAAATGGGCGTCGTCGATCCACACCGGATGACGCTCGACGGGGATCCATTGCAGCCTCTGCCGATACCGCGGCACGTATTGGAGCCGGGCCTCGATGAAGCCGCGTATCGAGTCGATGTCGATGCCGCCTCCCGGCCGGGCCAGATCGCCGCCCTCGAACACCAGCGTCCCCCCGACGTGCATCGGGTTCGACGGGCCCTCCATGGCGAGGAAGGTGTTGTCGAGGAACGACAGCCGCTCGTAATGGGTCACGCGACAGAGCGTAGGTACGGCTGAGGGGTGCGGAACCCGCGACCGGTGACGGGCGACGGGTTTACCGTCCCGTCGATGGCCCTCCGAACCTTCACCGTCGGCGCTCCGATCGACCTGCGGAGGACGATCTCGTTCCTGGCGATCGGACCGCGCGACCCGTCGATCGTCACCGCTCCCGGCGAAGCCTGGATCGCCACCCGGACTCCCGAGGGCTCGGCAACACTCCACTTGTCGGGGGGTGGGGAGATCGCCGCCGAAGCATGGGGGCCCGGAGCCGATTGGGCGCTCGAGAACGCCCCCGGCACCAGCGGCGCGCTCGATGACCCGACGGAGTTCCGACCCACGCACCCCCTGGTGCGGCGCCTGGCCCGTGAGCACGCCGGCATCCGGATCACCCGATCCGCACGCGTCGTCGAGATGCTCCTCCGGGTGGTCGTCGCCCAGAAGGTGACCGGGCGCGAAGCCAAACGCTCGTATTCCCTCATGGCTCGATCGCTGGGAGAGCCCGCCCCCGGGCCGCGCCCGCTCGCGCTGCCACCGGACCCGGCGAGCCTGGCGTCACTGGGGTACGCCGCCTTCCATCCATGGGGTATCGAGCGGGCCCGTGCCGAGGTGCTCATCCGGGTGGCGGCAAGGGCGAAGCGCATGGAGGAGGCGGTGGCGATGTCACCACCCGATGCCCGAGCCCGCCTCACCGCGGTACGCGGGGTCGGGGAGTGGACCGCGGCCAAGGTGGCCCTGGCCGCCTTGGGCGACGCCGACGCGGTACCGGTCGGCGACTATCACCTTCCCAACGGTGTGGCCTGGATCCTCGCCGGGGAACCGCGCGGCGACGATCGACGAATGCTCGAGCTGCTCGAGGAATTCCGGCCACACCGCGGCAGAGTGGTTCGCCTCCTCCAGGCCGCCGGCATCACCGCCCCGAAGTACGGCGCGCGATCGCCGATCCGCTCGATCGAGGGGATGTAGCACATACCGTTGCCCGTTGCCCGTTGCCCGATGCCCGTCGAAGAGTCAAGAACAGCAACATTGTCGGCTGTCGGCTGTCGGCTGTCGGCGCGCTCTCTCTACGATCTTCCCCATGGTCTTTGCGGTCTCACTGCTCGTCGCCGGGCTGGTGCTGCTGACGCTCGGGGCGGATCGGTTCGTGGTGGCCGCGGTGCGCATCTCCAACCGTCTCGGCCTGTCGGCAGTACTCATCGGCGCCCTCGTCGTCGGCTTGGGAACGAGTGCGCCCGAACTGCTCGTGTCCGTGCTGGCTGCCGGGCGCGGGGAAGTCGACCTCGCCATCGGGAACGTGATCGGCTCCAACACCGCCAACATGACGCTGGTCCTCGGGGCCAGCGCGCTGGTCGCTCCCATCGTGTCGAGGCTGCACACGATCAGGCGCGAGGGCGTCTTGATGTTCATCTCCCTTGTCGTGATCGCGGTGCTGCTCTGGGACCTGGGCCTGGTGCGATGGGAGGGGGCGGTGCTCGCCATCGCGATGGTGCCCGCCGCCTTCCTGCTCATCTGGTGGTCACCATCGGATGCCGCAACGCCGGTGGTCGACATGGTTCCGGGCGACGGCAGCTGGCGGGGACCGCTGCGCCGGGAAGCGGCGATCGGGCTGGGCACCCTTGCGGTGACACTTGCCGGTGCCGAGTTGCTGGTCAGAGGGGCGTCCCGTCTCGCCGAGGAGGCGGGGATCTCCTCGGCATTCGTGGGGCTCGTGATCGTTTCGGTGGGGACGTCCCTTCCCGAGCTGGCGACCGCGATCGCTGCGGCGCGCCGGGGAGAGACCGACCTGGTACTCGGGAACGTCCTCGGGTCGAATCTGTTCAACACGCTCGCCGTCGGGGGACTCGCCGGCCTGGTGGGCCCCGGGGTGGTCGACGCCGGCTTTCGCAACGCGCTCGGCTTCATGCTGGTCGCCGGGGCGGTGTCGGGTCTGTTCGTGATCACCGGCAGTCGGTTGGCGCGGTGGGAGGGGGCGGTGCTGTTGGCC
>JAUYIV010000265.1 GCA_030688105.1 Actinomycetota bacterium
CTCCTCTCCGGGACGCCCCTCCTGGGCGAGGGCGGCCGGATGAGCATCCGCGGCGCGGTCGGCGTCCCGCCCGAGGAGGCGATCGCGTGAGCCTCCTTCGCGACCTCTACCGGGGCGATACCCGGTTCGACTTCGTCGGCAATCGCCGCAGATGGTTTGCCATCTCCGGCGTCATCATCCTCGTGTCGGCGTTGTCTCTGGTGATCCGCCAGTTCAACCTCAGCGTCGACTTCCAGGGCGGCAGCCTCGTCGAGGTGGAGAACCCCAACGGCGTCAGCGTCACCCAGGTGCGGGGCACGATCGGAAACCTGGGGATCGGCAACGTCCGGGTCCAGGCGACATCAGGCGGCGATGGGATCAGGGTGCAAACCGCGGAGCTGACACCGGACGATGAAGAACGCCTCGTCGAGGCCCTGGCGGATCTCGCCGGGGTCGACCCATCCGAAGCCAGCCGGCAGACGGTCGGCCCCACCTTCGGCAGGCAGATCGCCCAGTCTGCGATCCGCGCCTTGATCGTGTTCCTCATAGTGGTGGGGTTGTACATCTCGTGGAGGCTGGAGTGGAAGATGGCGGCGGCGGCCCTCGTCGCGCTGGGCCATGATCTGCTGTTCACGGCGGGCATCTACTCGCTGATCGGGTTCGCGGTGTCTCCGGCCACGGTCATCGCCATCCTCACCATCCTCGGCTACTCGCTCTATGACACGGTGGTCGTGTTCGACAAGGTTCAGGAGAACGTCAAAGAACGCGGTGAGCGTCACACCTACTCCGCGATAGTGAACATGTCGATGAACCAGGTGTTGATGCGTTCGTTGAACACCTCTTTCACGAGCCTTCTCCCCATCGGTTCGCTGCTGTTCGTCGGCTCGTTCCTCCTCGGAGCCACCACCCTGCGAGAGTTCGCCCTCGCCCTCTTCGTCGGAGTCGCCACCGGCACCTATTCGTCGATCTTCCTGGCCGCACCCCTCTTGGGCGTGTGGAAGGAGCGCGAGGAGCATTGGGAGCGGGTGCGGCACCGCGTTGAGCGGCGGGGCGGCGGGGAGGAGTTCGCCCCGCGGGGCGTCATCGCCACCCCGGAGGCGACCGTCCAGGCTCTGTATCAGTCGGGAGCGGCGCCCCGTCCGCCGCGGAAGCGGAAGAAGAGGCGGTAAGTCCGCCTCCCGCCTCCCGCCTCCCGCTGCCCGCCTCCCGCTGCCCGCTGCCCGCTTCCGGCAAGAGAAGCCTTCAGCCTTCAGCCTCCAGCAGCCAGCAAGACAGGTGCTTCTCTTACAATCAGCCGGTGGACGACCTTCGAGCGTTGATCCGTGACGTCCCCGACTTTCCCGCGCCCGGAATCGTCTTCAAGGACATCACCCCGCTCCTCGGGAATGCCACGGCGTTCGCCCGAAGCGTGGGCCTGATGAGCGAAGGATTGCGCCCGATGGAGCCGACGTGCATCGTCGGGATCGAGTCGCGGGGGTTCATCTTCGGGGCTCTGATCGCCGTCGAGCTGGGACTGGGCTTTGTCCCGGTGCGGAAGTTCGGCAAGCTGCCCTGGCGCACCCGCACCCTGACCTACGACCTGGAGTACGGAAGCGACACGTTGGAGGTGCACGAGGACGCGGTGACGGCCGGCGGGCGGGTCGTGGTCGTCGACGACGTCCTCGCCACCGGAGGCACCGCGGCGGCGACCGTGGACCTGATCCGCGGAGCCGGAGCGCTGGTGGTCGCGGTGTCGGTGCTCGTCGAGCTCGAGTTCCTCGGCGGGCGGTCGCGTCTGGACGTGCCGGTCAAGGCGGTGATCCGATATGAGTGACCTCCGCCCCGACGATGCCGTCATCGCCGAGCTCGGCCCGGTCCTCGAGGAGTTCAGGCGGCATCACCCTCACGCCTCCGACCGCAAGATCCACAGCGCCTACGAGATCGCCGCGGAACGCCATGACGGCCAATTCCGGATGAGCGGCGAGCCTTACATCACCCATCCCCTGGCAGTGGCCCTGATCCTCGCCGGTTACGGCCTCGATGCCGACACCGTGGCGGCGGCGATCCTCCACGACACCGTCGAGGACACCGGGTTGAGCCTCGAGGAGGTCAGCGAGCACTATGGGCCCGTCGTCGCCGCGCTCATCGACGGCGTGACCAAGCTCGACCGGGTCCGCTACTCGAATTCTGAGGAGGCCCAGGCGGCGACGATCCGCAAGATGGTCATCGCCATGGCCAAGGATGTCCGGGTTCTGCTCATCAAGCTGGCCGACCGCCTCCACAACATCAGGACCATCCAACCCCTGCCGCCCGAGAAGCAGCGCAGGATCGCCATCGAGACCCTCGAGGTGTATGCGCCGCTGGCCCACCGGCTCGGGGTCCAGGAGATCAAACACGAGATGGAGGACCGGTGCTTCGCCGTGCTCCATCCACGCCGGTACGCCGAGATCGTGGAGCTGATGCGGTCGCGTGCCCCGGAGCGGGATGCCTACATCGCCGGGGTGGTCGACGAGGTGGAGCGCCTGCTCGGCGAGGCCGGTCTGAGCACCGAGGTGACCGGACGCCCCAAGCACATCTACTCGGTGTACCGAAAGATGATCGACGGTGGCCGAACCTTCGACGACATCCACGACCTCATCGGCATACGGATCATCACCAAGGAGGTCGGCGACTGCTACGCCGCCCTCGGCATAGTCCACACCCGCTGGCCTCCGGTCCACGGCCGGTTCAAGGATTACATCGCGATGCCCAAGTTCAATCTCTACCAGAGCCTGCACACCACCGTGGTCGGCCCGGATCGCAAGCCGCTCGAAGTGCAGATACGGACCAGGGAGATGCACGACCGTGCCGAGCACGGTATCGCCGCCCACTGGCGGTACAAGGAGGGAGACGAGGTCCCCGTCCTCGACCTCGCCGACACCTCGGACGACTACGAGACCCCATCGGAGTTCCTCGCCGGCTTGAAGCTGGACCTCTACCAGGACGAGGTGTTCGTCCTCACCCCGAACGGGGACGTCAAGTCCCTTCCCCGGGGCGCCACCCCCGTCGACTTCGCGTATTCGGTCCACACCGAGGTCGGGCACCGGTGCACCGGTGCCAGGGTCAACGGCCGCCTGGTGCCGCTGTCGACGCGCCTCGAGTCCGGAGACATCGTCGAGGTGATCACATCCAAGAGCGACGGCCCCAGCCGCGACTGGCTGTCGTTCGTGAGGACCTCCCGCGCCTCGGCGAAGATCCGGCAGTGGTTCAGCAGGGAGCGGCGCGAGCAGTCCCTCCAGGAGGGGAGGGAGCTGGTAAACCGGCTGCTCCGCAAGGAGGGGCTCGGCCTCACCTCCGCCAAGCGAGACGAGTTCCTCACCTCGGTGGCCGGGTCGCTCGGGTTCCAGGACATCGATTCGCTGTTCGTCTCGATAGGGGATGGGAACACCCACGCCCAGACCGTGATGAACCGGCTCGTCCGCCTCGCCCGGCCGGAGGAGCACGAGGGTGAGGACGAGGCGGCCGCCGATGCCATCACGTTCATTCCCTCCCGGCGCGCCCCGATCGGTGGGATCGTGGTCGAAGGGATGGACGACATGCTGGTCCGCACCGCCCGGTGCTGCGGGCCGGTGCCGGGCGATGCCATCGTCGGCTTCGTGACCGTGGGCCGCGGCGTTTCGATCCACCGTTCCGACTGCACCAACATCGACGCACTCGGCGAGCGCGCCGAGCGGATGATCGAGGTCGGTTGGTCCGCCGAGGAGGTCGGCTCGTTCCGCTCGACGGTCCAGGTGGAGGCCCTCGACCGACCCCGGCTTCTCAGGGACGTCACCACCGCCCTCGCCGACCTCGGGGCCAACATCGTGTCATCTTCATCGGCGACCAACCGCGATCGGGTGGCCGTGCTGCGCTTCGAGATCGAGCTCTCCGACGTCGCCACCCTGGAGCGGGCGATCTCAGAGATGAGGCGGGTCGAGGGCGTCTACGACGCCTACCGGCTGCTGCCGGGCGGAGGGTAGGGGTAAGCCTCCAGCCTCCAGCCTCCAGCTTTCAGCAAGACCTGCTCCTGAAGTTTTGGTTGATGGCTCTTC
>JAUYIV010000267.1 GCA_030688105.1 Actinomycetota bacterium
GGGTTCTGGCCGATCGCCAATCGCATCTCTTCCGAGCGACGAGCGAGCGGCGATGGCTGACGGCGGAAAACCGAAGGCCATGAATATCGCCATCATCGGCGGCGGGATCGCCGGGGCGTCGGCGGCGTACGAGCTGGCCGATCGGGCCGAGGTGACCGTCTTCGAGCAGGAGTCCATCTGCGGCTATCACTCCACGGGCCGTTCGGCTGCGCTGTTCACCGAGTGTTACGGGGACTCCGTCGTGCGCCGGCTCGCCATGGGCAGCCGGAGGTTCCTCGAGGAGCCACCCACAGGCTTCATCGACCAACCACTGGTCCGGCCCCGATCGCTCCTGTTCGTCGGCACCGGCCCCCAGCAACCGGCGCTTGCGGCGTCACTCGACGAGTACCGGTCCATGGTCCCGACGGTGAAGCCGGTCACCGCGGATCAGGCCCGGGAGCTGTGCCCGGTGCTCGATCCTCAAGCCGTGGTCGGCGGAATTCTCGAGCCGGGGGCGATGGACATCGACGTTCATGCGCTCCACCTCGCCTACCAACGCGGGGCGCGAGATCGTGGGGCGCGGATCCTCACCGACACCGCCGTCACCGGTCTCGAGAGGACGGACACCGGCTGGATGATCCGGACGGCCACCGCCGTCCACCCCTCCGAGGTCGTCGTGGACGCGGCCGGAGCGTGGGCCGATCGTATCGCCGCGATGGCCGGAGCAAGACCGGTGGGGCTCGTCCCCAAGCGCCGCACCGCATTCACGTTCCGCCCGCCGGAGGGATCGAGCCATGAGCGGTGGCCGATGATCCTCGACGTCGACGAGCGCTGGTACTTCCGGCCCGAGGGGGTCCACCTGCTGGCCTCACCGGCGGACGAGACGCCGATGGACCCGTGCGACGCGAGGCACGAGGAGGCCGACGTCGCCCTCGCCATCGAACGCATCGAGTCGGTCACGACGATGTCGATACGGTCGATCGAGCATGCCTGGGCAGGGCTGCGCTCATTCGTCGACGACCACCGGCCCGTCAACGGCTGGGACCCGGAGGCCGATGGGTTCTACTGGCTCGCCGGTCAGGGCGGCTTCGGGATCAAGACCTCACCCGCCATGGCTCGCTACGCCGCGGGCATGATCCTCGACGGCAGCCCTCCCGCCGACCTCGATGCCCAAGAACTCGGCCCACAACTGCTCGGCCCTTCCCGGCTCCGGGAGGACCAACGCCCCTGAACCCGGTCGGCCGGTCCGGTAGATTGATGATGAGGCAGCAGCCGCGCCCGATCGCCGACCCGCGGAGGACCCATGGCCGAGCGGAGCGACTCCGAGGAAGCGCCTCTTCATCCCGAGAGCCTGATGATGTCCTACGGCTACGAGCCGCAGTGGTCGGAAGGCGCCATCTCGCCGCCGATATTCCAGACGTCGACGTTCGTCTTCCCGTCGGCTGCCGCGGGCAAGCGATGCTTCGAGGTGGCATACGGCCTTTCCGAGGCCCAACCGGGCGAGCGGTCCCATCTGATCTACTCCCGCATCAACAACCCGAACCTGGAGATCGCGGAGGAGCGCCTCGCCCTCTGGGATGGGGCCGAGACCGGAGCCGTCTTCGTGAGCGGCATGGCGGCGATCACGACCACGTTCTGGGCCCACCTCCGCCCCGGGGACGTCCTCGCCGCGAGCAGCCCGGTCTACGGCGGCACCCAGCACTTCATCGCGACGGTGCTCCCCGAGTTCGGGATCAAGACGGTCCGGTTCGGCCCGTTCGACTCCGCCGACGAGATCGGCGATGCCATCGAGGCGTCCGGCGGGCCGCTGGGAATGGTGTACGCCGAGACGCCCGCCAACCCCACCAACGACCTGATCGACCTGGCGATGTGCGCGGAGATCGCGGCTCGCTTCTCGACTCCTGACCGGAAGGTGCCGCTGGCGGTCGACAACACCTTCCTCGGCCCGGTGTTCCAGCGGCCCATAGACCACGGGGCCGATCTCGTGATTTACTCGGCGACCAAGTACCTGGGCGGGCACGGCGACATCATCGCTGGGGCGGTCCAGGGCTCTCGTGAGGCCCTTCGCCCCATCCGGGCGATGCGCACCTTCACGGGGAGCATGATGAGCCCGTTCACCGCGTGGCTGCTCCTGCGCAGCCTGCCGACCCTGAAGCTGCGGATGGAGCACCAGGCCGATTCGGCGCGCAAGGTCGCCGACTACCTGCGCCACCATCCGAAGGTCGACTCGGTCCACTACCTGGGCCACATCGACGCCGACGACCCGAGGCACGAGCTCTACAAGCGCCAATGCCTCGGGGCGGGAGGGATGATCTCGTTCGAGATCGCCGGCGGGGAGCCCGAGTGCTACCGCTTCCTCGACGGGCTGCGCCTGTTCAAACTGGCGGTGAGTCTCGGATCGGTCGAGTCGCTCGCCGAGCATCCGTGCTCGATGACCCACTGTGAGGCGGGACCGGAGGAGAACGCCAGGAATGGCATCACCCAGAGCCTGATCCGCCTCTCGATCGGCGTCGAGCATCCGGACGACCTCATCCGCGATCTCACGAACGCGCTCGATCAGGTCTGAGCCAAACGACCAACGGCCAACGGCCAACGGCCAGATTCGCCACGACCGTTGGTGACGCCTCTGGCCGTGGGCCCATCATCGGCGACTCCAACACCTCGCCGCCCCGTTAACTTTCCGCGCATGAAAGTCACCGTCTGTGAGCTGCCTGCCGAGATGAGCGACCTCTCCGACGCCTGGGATCAGCTCCTCGCGCACACCCACAGACACAAGCCCGACGTCGTGCTGCTCCCCGAGATGCCCTTCTTCACATGGCTCGCGGCAGCGAAAAAGGTCGACCCGGCTCGGTGGACGAAGGCGGTGGAAGCGCACGATCGCTGGCAGCAGCGCTTCGCCGACCTCGGTGGAACCACGGTCCTCGGATCGAGGCCGATTGTGGTCAGGGGAAAGCGGCTCAACGAGGGATTCGTGTGGGAGTCGGGAAAGTGCCGCGGGGTCCACCAGAAGTACTACCTGCCCGACGAAGCGGGCTTCTGGGAAGCGACCTGGTATCAACGAGGCAAGAACGAGTTCGCGGTGGCGGAGTCCGATGCCGGCCCGGTCGGATTCCTCATCTGCACCGAAGTGTGGTTCGGGCAGCATGCCCGGGACTACGGCCGCCAGGGAGCCGGGCTGATCGCCACTCCCCGTGCCACAGAATGGGCGAGCCGCGACAAGTGGCTCGCCGGAGGCCGCGCCGCGGCGGTGGTGGCCGGGGCCTTCGGCCTGTCGAGCAACCGCAGCGGAACCGACGCCACCGGGTTGCGGTGGGGCGGCTGCGGCTGGGTGATCGGCCCCGACGGCGACGTCATCGCCACGACCTCTGAAGGCAGCCCGTTCGCCACCGTCGAGATCGATCTGCTTCAGGCCGAACGGGCAAAGAAGACCTACCCCCGGTATGTGGCCGATTGAACGAACGGCCAACCGCCAACGGCAAGAAAGCTAACGACCATCGGCCAACGGGCAACGGGCAACGGCGCGGTACTCGCCAAGACCGTCAACCGATCGTGCATTCCCCCAATACCCTCGGGTCGGTGAAACGCGCCCTGCCGGCTCTCATCGTGCTCTTGGCCCTCGCTGCCTGCGGCGATGACGGCGGATCATCGACGTCGCGGGCGGGCCTGGCCACAACAACGACCGGCGCGGTGCCATCCCCAACCACCACGGCGGTGACGTCCACGACCGGTCCACCGGCGACCACCACCACCCAGCCCGAACCGATTCCCCTCGACGAGGTCGGCGAACTGACCATCGAGCCGGTTGGAGACCGCCTCCCCACGCCGATCTTCCTCACCGTCCGTGCCGACGACGAACGCCTGTATGTGGCCAACCAGATCGGCGTGATCGATTCAATGACGGATTCGGGCGAGGACCTCCAAGTGGTGCTCGACCTGAGGGACAAGGTGTGGTTCGCCAACGAGCGCGGGCTGCTCGGCCTGGCCTTTCATCCCAGCGATCCGGAGCGAATGTTCGTGCACTATTCCCGAAGCGGCGATTACGCCACGATGATCGAGGAGTACCACCTGCCGGTAGACGCCGTGGCCGCCGACCCCGATCCGGTGCGAACCATCCTCACCCACCGGCAGCCCGCGGCGAACCACAACGGTGGGATGCTCGCCTTCGGGCCCGATGGATACCTGTACATCGCTCTCGGTGATGGCGGCGGAGGTGGCGACACCTACGGCAATGGACAGGACCCCTTCACCATCCTCGGCGCGATCCTGAGGATCGACGTCGACGGCGGCGAACCCTTTGCGATCCCCGACGACAATCCCTTTGCGGACGGGGAAGACGGGGCGCCCGAGGTGTGGCTGTGGGGGCTGCGCAACCCATGGCGCTTCTCCTTCGACGGTGGTGCGATGTGGATCGCCGACGTCGGCCAGGGTTCTTGGGAGGAGATCGATCTCGTGCCGCCCGGCCGCGGCGGGGCCAACCTGGGCTGGCCGATTCTCGAAGGCTCCCACTGCTTCGACGGCCCCGAATCGCGGTGTGACGACAACGACTTCATCTCACCGGTCCACGAGTACTCCCACGAGGAGGGACGCTGCTCGGTCACCGGCGGGTACGTCTACCGGGGATCCGACCATCCCGATCTCGTCGGCGCCTATTTCTTCGGGGACTACTGCAGCGGGGAGATCATGGTGATCAGAGTCGGCGAGGGCACCGTCGTCGACTCCCGGGTGTTCGACGTCGGAATCGGCACGCTCACCTCGTTCGGCGTAGACCACGACGGCGAGCTGTACGTGACCGCGGGGAACGGCGTGTACCGGATCCGGGCTGGCACCTGACCGACCAGGCGGGGGCGGCTAGGGTGCCCCACCCGACGGATGATCTGAGGTGGTGGTTGTGCGCACGGTGGATGTTGCCGTCGTATTGGTCGCGGCAGTCCTAGTCGGGATTCCTGCCCCGGCGGGCGCCGTCGCCACTTTCCACGTCGACAACCAGGGCGCATGCGACGACGCCACCCCCGACAGCTCGGCCACTCCGTACTGCACGATCCAGGCGGCCGTGGACGATGCGGTATCGGGCGACGCCATCGAGGTCGCTGCAGGCACTTACACCGGTTCGGGCGTCAACGTCGTCGATCTCTTCGCCGGAGCCGAGTCCCTCACCATCCACGGCGCAGGCGAGGGCACGACCATCGTCGACGGGCAGAGCACGCGCGGCGGAATCCGGCTCTACGGCCCCGCCACCTACGTGATCGAAGACCTGACGATCGCCA
>JAUYIV010000270.1 GCA_030688105.1 Actinomycetota bacterium
GACACTGCCTAACCGGACTTGGCCGCCAGCGCCCGTCGTGCCACGCGCAGGCGCCCTCCGCCCTCGATCTGGAGCACGGCGGATTCCTCATCGAGATGCTCGATGCGGCCGTAGATGCCGCCGATCGTCTGCACCTCGTCACCCACCTGAAGCTGGGACATCAGGTCCTGATGGCGCCTCAGGCGGGTCCGCTGCGGGCGGATCATGAGGAAGTAGAACAGCCCTCCGATGACCACGGCATAGAACAGAAGCGTCACGAAGACGTTGCCGGAGGATCCGGCGCCGTCTTCGGTTCCGGCGAGGATTGTGATCATCGGTCCTCCGGGGCTCGGCAGCAGGTGAGCCTTGCCGCCCGCTCTCAGGCGGAAGGGTCCGTAGCGTAGCCATCGCTTGTGGTTTCCTCGCCACGAGCGGCGGCCACCGCGGCACGGTGCGCGTCGAAACGGCCCTCGCGAATGGATGCGCGCCCCTCGGACAGCACCGCCAGCGTGTAGGTGAGGTTGTGGATGCTGAGCAGGCGGTGACCCAGCATCTCACCGGTCACCCGCAGGTGGCGCAGGTACGCCAGCGAATAGCGCGAGCACGTCGAGCAGCGGCACTCGGGGTCGATCGGACGATCGGCGTCGGCGAACTCGGCCCGTCGTATCGAGAAGTCACCGAGGCGGGTGAGCACCTTTCCGTGGCGGGCAAGTCGCGTGGGCCAGACACAGTCGAAGAGGTCGCATCCCCTCGCCACCGCATCGAGCACCCCTGCGGTGTCGCCGATCCCCATCACGTAGCGCGGAGCGGAGTCGGGCAGCACTCCGCAGACTGCGTCGAGCGCCCGTCCCCGGTCGGCGGCGCTCTCCCCCACACTCAGCCCGCCGATCCCGTACCCGGGAAACCCGATCTCCGCGGTCCTCCGGGCGCTTGCGGCGCGCAGCTCGGGGTCCGAACCACCCTGCACGATCCCGAACAGCGCCTGGTCGGCGCGCCGGTGGACTGCGGCTGCCCGCGCCGACCAGCGGAGGGTCCGCTCCATCGCGTCGCGAACGGCCTCCTTCGGGGCGGGGAGGCCGATCAGCTGGTCGAGCACCATCGCGATGTCCGCGCCGAGCTGCTCCTGGACCGCCACCGCCGCCTCCGGGGTCAGCCGGACCGCCGAACCGTCGTAGGTCGACCGGAATCCCACGCCGTCTTCGTCCACCCTCGGGTCGAGCGAGAAGACCTGGTACCCGCCGCTGTCGGTGAGGATCGGTCCCCCCCAGGCCATGAACCGATGCAGCCCCCCGAGACGCTCGACCGTGGCTGCTCCCGGCTTGAGCATCAGGTGATAGGTATTGGCGAGGATGATCTCGGCTCCGGCGGCGCGCAGGTCGTCGGGGTCGAGGGCACGCACCGCTCCTCTGGTGCCGACGGCCATGAAGGCGGGGGTCGCCACGTCACCGTGGGGTGTGTGGAGGATCCCGGTGCGCGCCGAGCCGTCGCGGAATTCGATGGCGAGGTCGACGGGAGAGGTCACGACGCTCGTTCCGCGAGCATGGCATCGCCGAACGACAGGAACCGATAACCCCGCGCCAGCGCCGTCGAATAGGCCGCTCGCCAGGCCGGGCCCATGAAGGCGGCGACGAGCACGACGAGCGTCGATCCGGGGACGTGAAAGTTGGTCACGAGCAGGTCTACCACCCGGAATCGGTAGCCGGGGGCGATGAACAAGGCGGTGTCCGCCGTCTGTGGGGTGACCACCCCAGCAGTGTCGGCGGCCGACTCGAGCGCCCGCACCACCGTGGTACCCACCGCCACCACCCGCCCACCCCGACGACGGGTCCTCTCCACGGCCGCGCCGACCTCGGCTCCCACCCCGAACCGCTCGGTGTGGATCTGGTGGGACTCCAGATCAGGGGTGGCGATGGGTTGGAAGGTGTCCAGGCCGATGTCGAGCTCCACGGCGGCGACGTCGATGCCCGACGCGGCGAGCTCACCGAGGAGCGGCCGGGTGAAGTGAAGCCCCGCGGTCGGGGCGGCGGCAGATCCCGATCGGTCGCCGTACACCGTCTGGTAGCGCTCGGAGTCCTCGAGTCGCCCATGGAAGTAGGGCGGGAGCGGGACTTCTCCGATCGTCTCGGCGGCGTCCTCGAACGACCCTCCCTCGCTCCTCAGTACCACCTTGCCCTGGCTCGGCTCCTCCACGACCACGGCCAGGAGGCCTCCGAAGCGGAGCCGGGTTCCGGCCCGGATCCGGCGCGCCGGGCGCACCAGCGCCTCCCATGAGCCGTCGCCGAGCGGCCGCAGGAGCAGCGCCTCGACCTTGCCCCCCGACCCGTCCTTGGCTCCGGTCAGCCGTGCGGGGCGCACCCGGGTGCGGTTGACCACCAGGAGATCCCCGGACCTGAGCATTGCCGGGAGGTCGCTGAAGCGCCGGTCCGACAGGTCGCGGGTGTCGAGCAGCCGGGCCGAGTCCCGGGGCTCGATCGCCTCCTGGGCGATTGCTTCCTCCGGGAGGGTGTAATGGAAGTCACTCGTGCGCACGGCGGAAAGTGTGCGATAGGCGGATCTCGATGCGCAATTCGCAAATTCCGTCGCCCGTCGCCCGTCGCCCCTCAAGAGTCAAGAATCAAGAGTCAAGAATCAAGACAAGCACTGGCTGTTTGCTCGGGGCGTTGCCGCTTCTTCGTCTTGCTGGGGGCTGGAGGCTGGAGGCTGGCGGCTTTACAGCAGCCGACCCTGCTCCACCGCCAGCGGGACCGGCTTGCCGAGGTGCTCGTAGGCGAGACGGGTGGCCACCCGCCCCCGCGGAGTCCGTTGCAGGAAGCCCATCTGCAGGAGGAACGGCTCGTAGGCGTCCTCCACGGTCTGGGGCTCCTCGGAGACGGCGATGGCGAGGGTCGAGAGACCCACCGGTCCGCCATCGAACTTGTGGACCACCGCCTCGAGGATGGCCCGGTCGACCCGGTCCAGGCCGGCGGCGTCGACCTCGAACACCTCGAGGGCCCGGTGGGCGGTCTCCTCGTCGGCCATTCCCGATGCCCGAACGTCGGCGAAGTCGCGCACCCGGCGCAGGAGCCGGTTGGCGATGCG
>JAUYIV010000271.1 GCA_030688105.1 Actinomycetota bacterium
AGAGGAGGTGGCGACATGACCCTCAACAAGATGATGATCATCGGTAACCTGGGAGCCGATCCCGAGCTGCGCTACACACCGGGCGGCAAGGCGGTGACCAACCTCCGGGTGGCCGTCAACAACCGACATCGCGGCCAGGACGGGGAATGGCAGGAGGAGACGCAGTGGTTCCGCGTCGAGCTGTGGGACCAGGCCGCGGAGCGCGCCGCCGAGCAGTTCCGCAAGGGCAACAAGGTATTCGCCGAGGGCCAACTGCGGGTCCGTGAATTCGAGGGCAATGACGGCCAGAAGCGCACCTCGGTGGAGATTCGGTTCGCCCGCGTCGTCTCTCTCGAGCGCCGCGATCCGGGCGAGGGGTTCGGCATCGGTGAGGCAGCCAGTGACGCGCCGCCGGCGGCCGTCCCGAGGGGCGCTCCAGCCGCGGCCGGCGAGGGCGCCGCGTCGGAAAGCGTGGACCTTGACGATATTCCGTTCTGAACCACCCGAGGACTGATTGCGCATGCCCAACCCAGCCCGACCCCGACGCCGCGAGACATCGGACTACTACCGTGACCGGCGCCGCCGCAAGGTCTGCAACTTCTGCGTCGACAAGGTGGACGCCATCGATTACAAGGAGGTCAACCGCCTGCGCCGATACCTCTCGGAGCGGGCCAAGATCGAGCCCCGGCGGAAGACGGGGACCTGCGCCCGCCATCAGCGCATGCTGACAGTGGCCCTCAAGCGCGCCCGCCAGGTCGCCCTGCTGCCCATCGCTCCCCAGCACCTCCGGCCCTGATCGCGCGATCGGGCTGACCGCCGGCGGAGGGCCAAGGCTTCGGCATGGACGTCATCCTCTTCGGCTTCTCGCTGGCCATCATCCTGATCGGTGCCGAGCTCTTCACGAACGGGATCGAGTGGTTCGGCCATCGGCTGAACCTGGGGGAGGGTGCGATCGGCAGCGTCCTGGCCGCGGTGGCCACGGCACTCCCCGAGACGCTCATTCCGGTGATTGCGATCGTGGGTCCGGTGCTGACCGGCGGAGTAGCGAGCGTTGGTTCGGAAGAGGTCGGCGTGGGTGCCATCCTCGGCGCGCCGTTCACGTTGGCCACCCTGGCCATGTTCATCACTGGACTCGCGATCCTGGCCTACGCCCGCCGCGGCCGGCGGGCCTCCGACTTGACCGTCAACGTGGACGTCATGGCGCAGGACGTGGTGTTCTTCCTTGTCGCCTACGGGATCGCCATCGGTGCGGCGTTCCTGCCCGAGTCCTGGCGATGGGCCGACTACCTCGCGGTGGTGCTGCTGACGGGGGTTTACGTGTTCTACGTCCGCGCCCACTTCCGCGGGGGCGGCAACGGGGAGGCGCCCGAGCTGGCGCGCCTGCACGCCACCCGGTTGCCGGGCCTCAAGGGTGGGGCGGCCACCCACCCTCCCGAGGATGGCGGGGAGCTCGAGAGCCACGGTCTGCCGCGGCTGTGGATCATCGTGGCCCAGACCCTGGTCGCCTTGGCCTGCATCGTGCTCGGGGCGCGGGTGTTCGTGGGCGCCTTGGAGCACGCCTCGGTCGCGATCGGGTTTGACGCGCGTCTCTTCGCGCTGATCGTGGCGCCCATCGCGACCGAGCTGCCGGAGAAGTTCAACAGCGTGCTGTGGGTGCGCAAGGGCAAGGACACCCTGGCGATGGGCAACATCACCGGCGCAATGGTCTTCCAGGCCTGTTTCCCGACGGCGATCGGGATCCTGTTCACGAGCTGGGCGTTCAACGCTGAGAACGCGTTGTCGTTCGCCTCGGCGGGCGCCGCGATCCTCGCCACGCTCCTCATCCTTGGCCCCATGCTCCGCACGCATCGCCTCCGGGGGTCCTGGCTGCTCATCGGTGGACCGATCTACGCGCTCTATATCCTGGCGATCGTGCTCTTCCCGCCCGGTGGGGGCTGATAGAAGGCCGGGCGTATACTCTTCGCCGGTGCCGAGACCTCGTACCGCCCACGCGGCCGGCCAGTGAGGAGACTGCCGTGCTGAAGCAGGAGTCCTCGACTGGCGTGCATCCCCATCCCCGCTCAACGGCTGGTCTGTGGGCGTTCTTCCGGGGAGAGCTGGTCCCGCTGGACGAGGCCCGGATCAGCGTCACCACGCATGCGTTCAACTACGGGACCGCCGTATTCGAGGGCATCCGCGCCTACTGGAACCCGGAGCAGGAACAGCTCTACGGCCTGGATCTGCTCGCCCACTTCCGGCGCCTGCATCGGTCAGCGCCCATCCTCCAGCTCGAGCTGCGGCACAGCCCCGAGGAGCTGATCGGGATCACGCTCGAGATGCTGCGGCGGAGCGAGATGCGCGAAGACGCCTACATCCGGCCGATCCTGTACAAGTCGACCGAAGCCGTCGGCGTCCGCCTCCACAACCTGGAAACGGACCTCGTCATCTTCACCCTCCCGTTCGGGAAGTACATCGACACCGAGAGCGGCATCCGGGCCCAGGTCAGCAGCTGGCGGCGGAACGACGACAACGCCATTCCGGCCCGGGCCAAGATCACCGGCGGTTACGTCAACGGGGCGCTGGCCAAGTCCGAGGCTCAGGTCAACGGCTTCGACGAGGCCAACATGCTGACCCAGGACGGGCACCTTAGCGAGGGCAGCGCGGAGAACCA
>JAUYIV010000180.1 GCA_030688105.1 Actinomycetota bacterium
AACTTCAACACGATCTCGGCACGGATCGCCCGCCTCCACGAGCTGACCGACTGGCAGGAGGAGGGAAAACTCGAGCTTCTGCCGACCAAGGAGCGGATGGGGATGCAGGCCGAGCTGGCCAAGCTCGAGTACAACCTGGGCGGCGTCCGCGACATGGAGCGGCTTCCCGACGCGGTCTTCGTCACCGACCTGAAAACGGAGGAGATCGCCGTCCGGGAGGCGGTGCGGCTGCGGATTCCGATCATCGGCCTGGTCGATACCAACTGCGACCCGACCCAGATCGACTACGTGGTCCCGGGCAACGACGATGCGATCCGCTCCTGTGAGCTGGTGATTGGCACGATCGGCGGCGCGATCGAGAGCGGCGCCGGCGCCTGGCGGGTGCAGGAGGAACGGCGCCTCGCCGAGGAGATGGCACGGCGCAAGAAGGAGGAGGAAGAGCGCAAGAAGCGCGAGGAGGAGGAGAAGGCGCGGGTGGAGGCCGAGGAAGCTGCGAAGAAAGCTGCCGAATTGGAGGCAGCGGCGAAAGCCGCGAGCGGCACCCGGCCCGCGGGTCCTGTCGCGGGGCAGGGAACCTCGTCCTCGCAGGCTGCGGGCGAGGATCCCAACCCCGCGCCACCCGCGGGAGGGGCGCCTGGGGCGGGTTCCCCCGGCGCCAACCGGACCGGCGAGACCGCTCCCGGTCCTTCTGCGCCGAAGGACCGAGGTGGGTCTTGAGCGTCTCGGCCGCTGAGGTGAAGGCGCTGCGGGATCGGACCGGAGCGGCGATGATGGACTGCAAGGCGGCGCTTGCCGAGGCCGAGGGCGATGCCGAGCGGGCCATCGAGATCCTTCGCGTCAAGGGCCAGGCCTCGGCCGCGAAGCGCGAGGGACGCGGCACCGACGAGGGCGTCGTCGCCTCCTACATCCATGCCAACGACAGGATTGGGGCAATGGTCGAGGTGCAGTGCGAGACCGACTTTGTCGCCCGCAACGACGACTTCAAGGCGTTCGCCTACGAGGTCGCCCTGCACGTCGCCGCGACCGCTCCCCAGTACGTCTCCGCCGAGGAGATCCCGGAGTCCGAGCGCGAGGCGGAGCGCCGCGTCTTCGAGGAGAAAGCGCGCCAGGACGGCAAGCCCGACAACGTGGTCGAGAAGATCGTCGACGGGCAGCTCGCCAAGTGGGCGAGGGAGGTGGCGCTGCTCGACCAGCCCCACGTCAACGCCGAGAAGCACGACTCGAAGTCGATCGAGGAGCTGCGCCAAGAACTGGCCGCGAAGACCGGCGAGAACATCAGGATCGCCCGCTTCGCCTACTTCCGCGTGGGCGGTTGAGCCAGGCCGGGCCCAAATTCCGCCGCGTCCTCCTGAAGCTCTCGGGCGAGGCGCTGATGGGCGAGCTCGATCACGGCACCGACGCCGCGGAGGTGCAGCGGATCGCCCGCCAGATCGCTGCGGTCCGCGAGCGCGAGGTCGAGGTGGCGATCGTGGTCGGGGCCGGAAACATCTTCCGCGGGCTGGAGGCGGCGGCCGCGGGGATGGACCGCGCGACCGGCGACTACATGGGGATGCTGGCGACCGTTCTCAACGCGCTGACGCTCCAGGATGCGCTCGAGCACCTCGGTGCGCACACGCGGGTGATGTCGGCGATCGACGTCAAGGAGGTCGCCGAGCCCTACATCCGCCGCCGCGCGATGCGCCATCTGGAGAAGGGCCGGGTGGTGATCTTCGCCGCCGGCACCGGCAACCCGTTCTTCACCACCGACACGGCGGCAGCCCTGCGTGCGCTGGAGATCCACGCCGAGGCGATCCTGATGGCGAAGAACGGGGTGGAGGGCGTCTACGACGCCGACCCCGCCGAGAACCCCGACGCCAAGTTCATCCCGGCGATCGCCCACCGCGAGGCGATCGAGCGGGAACTGAAGGTGATGGATTCGACCGCCCTCTCCCTCTGCATGGACAATGCGCTGCCGATCTACGTCTTCAACATGGGCGACGAGGGCAACATAGATAGGATCGTCGGCGGCGAGAGGGTGGGCACGTTGGTCTCCAACGGGCCTCCCAACTGAGAGAGGGATCCAGTGGAGCTGATCGACGAGCTGCTCAAGGACGCCAAGGACCGAATGGGCAAGTCGGTCGAATCGAGTCGCGGCGAGCTGGCGACGGTTCGGACCGGGCGCGCCTCGCCGCACCTGCTGGACCGCGTCACGATCGACTACTACGGCTCGCCGACGCCGCTCAAGCAGCTCGCCAACGTGGCCGCCTCCGATGCCCGGCTGCTCACCGTTACCCCGTTCGACAAGTCCGCCATCGAGGCGATCGAGAAGGCGATCCGCGAGTCCGACGTCGGCCTGACACCGAGCAACGACGGCAGCCTGATCCGGCTTCAGATCCCCGAGCTGACCGAGGAGCGCCGTCGCGAGATGGTCAAGGTCGTCCACGGCGTGGCCGAGGAGGGCAGGATCGCGATCCGCAACATCCGCCGCGACACAATGCACGACCTGCGCGAGCTGAAGAAAGAGGGCGAAGCGGGCGAGGACGACGAGCGCCGCGCCGAGACCACCCTGCAGAAGCAGACCGACGAGGCGATCGCCGAGATCGACGCGTTGCTGAAGGGGAAGGAAGAGGAGAT
>JAUYIV010000279.1 GCA_030688105.1 Actinomycetota bacterium
TGACCACGGTGAGCGCCCCGCGGGCCCTCAGTACCCTCGACGACAGCCTCCTCGGTACCCTGGCCGGACGATGGAAACCCGCCGCCGTGCGCTACTCGAGCAATTCGTCGACCTGGGGGTGAGGCCCACCGACACCGAGCACGACCGGGCGTACAAGTCGACCCACATCCTGATCGTCGGCGTGACCGCCCTCGTGGTGCCCCTGTGGTCGGTCGTGTACGGGGTCCTCGGCCTCTGGCTGGCGGCGGCGATACCCCTGATCTACATCGCCGTCTCGGTGCTCGGCCTGGCGATCGTGGCGCGCACGCGGCGCATTCGCCTGTTCCGGGGCTCCCAAATGACGATGTGGCTCACGTTGCCGTTCCTCCTGCAGTGGAGCGTCGGAGGATTCGTCAACGGCAGCGCCGTCGGGATCTGGGCGATCAGCGCCCCGCTGCTGGCATCCATCGTCGGAGCCGTCCCCCGGCCGTGGTTCGTCGGGTTCGTCGGGTTGTCGGTGTTCTCCGGGCTGATCGACAGCTCGCTGGCGGCCGGGGCGCCCGAAGTGCCCCCGGGAGTGATCACGTCGCTGTTCGCCCTCAACTTCCTCGGGATCGCTTTCGTCATGTTCGTCTCGCTCCGGTTCTTCATCCGCGAGCGAGAACGCGCCCGTATCGACCTCGAGCACGAGAGGCAGCGGTCGGAACAGCTGCTCCTCAACATCCTCCCCGAGGAGATCGCCGGCCGGCTCAAGGGGGGTGCGACCGTGATCGCGGACCGGTACGACGCCGTGACGATCCTGTTCGCCGACCTCGTCGGATCGACCCCGTTGTCGGACCGACTGACCCCCGAGCAGCTGGTCGAAGTCCTCAACGGGGTCTTCACGCCCTTCGACGATCTGGCCGACGAGCTCGGCCTGGAGAAGATAAAGACCCTGGGTGACGCCTACATGGTGGTCGGCGGGCTCCCCGTGGCCCGGGCCGACCACGTGGAGGCGGTCGCCGAGATGGCACTGGCGATGCGCCGCGAGCTGGAGGGTCACTCGGTGGAGAGCTTCGGCCCCCTGCAGATGCGTTTCGGGATGCACACCGGACCGGTCGTGGCCGGAGTCATCGGCAAGCGCAAGTTCACCTACGACCTGTGGGGCGACACCGTCAACACCGCGGCTCGCATGGAGGCCCACGGCCTGCCGGGCGAAGTCCAGGTGACCGAAGCCGTCTACCAGAGGCTCCGGGACCGGTATCGGCTCGACCGGCGCGGCCCGGTGGAGATCAAGGGCAAGGGGGTCATGGAGACCTATCTGCTGCGGGCCCGTCTCGACCAGCCCGGACCGCACGCGGTCTCCGCCGCCCCCCTGGGCCCTTCGGGCCACTCCTCCCGGGATACCGGGGGGAGACGCGATGACTAGGACGCCGCTGCGCCCCTACTGGCCCATCCGCCGCTCCACCACCGCCAGGATCTCTTCCTCGCGGTCCGCGGCGGTGGTGGCAATGTCGGCGGCGCGCACCAGGTAGGCATCACGGGCCGTGGCGTCGGTGAGGCCGACGGCGTTGATCTTCACGTTGAGGTGGGCGCCCTGCACCGCCGCCCGGGCCAGCAGGGCCCCGACGCCGGCGTCGCTGACCGAGGCCGCCAGGCCCTCGGCGGCCATCGCCGCGATCACCACCAACGCCTCCAGCGCGGCTTCCATGACCGCAAGGGGCACCTCGATGGCGCCGCGGGTGGCCGCCTCCAGCGCCTCGGTGGCGTCGGCGTCGTCGGAGCCGCGGGCGGCGCGCATCGCCGCCACCAGGGCGTCGAAGGCGATCGTGTCCTCATCGACCAGACGGAGCAGCCGGGCGTGGAGGTCCTTGCCCCGTACCGCCCAGTCGGAGAACTCCTCCCACCGCTGGTCCCAGCCCCGCTTGTGGGCCGAGAGGTTGGCAACCATGGTCCCCAGGGCGGCCCCGAGCGCCCCCGCCAGCGCCGCCACCGATCCTCCGCCGGGGGCGGGCGACTCTGCGGCGACGGCGTGGACGAAGCCGGTGACGGTGTGCTCGACCAGCCGGGGGCCCGGCTCCCCGAGGCGCCACTCGATGATCCGGTCCCGCGGCTCGAACGGCGCCAGCTCGTCGAGGCCCAGCGTGCGGATCGCGATGTGGACGATGTCTTCGTCGGGGATCCCGTGGGAGCGCTGCTGGCGGGTCAGGTAGAAGCGGCCGGCGTCGAGCATCGCCCGCAACGGCACCATCCCCACGACCTCCGAACCGGTGGCCCGCATCCCTCGGGCGGCGGCGCTCTGGGCCACCGCCTCGAAGGCGGCGTGGATCGGGGTCACCCCGATATCGGTGAGGTTCATCGACACCTGGCACACCCCATACTCCTCGATGAACCAGCCGATGCCCTTGACCCCCGGCAGCATGCCGGGCTCGTACTCGGGCTCACCATCGGTGCCGCGCACGATCTCGCCGGTGAGGGGGTCGCCGACGCGCTTGACCCGGCCCCGCTCCCGAACGTCGAAGGCCACCGCGTTGGCCCGCCGGGTCGAGGTGGTGTTGAGGTTGACGTTGTAGGCGACGAGGAACTCGCGGGCCCCCACCGCGGTGGCCCCGGTCCGGGGCTGGAACTCCGCAGGACCGAAGTCGGGCCGCCACTCCGGGTCGGCGAGCCGGGCGGCCAGGCCCTCATACTCCCCGGCGCGTACGTCGGCGAGGTTCTTGCGATGGGGGGCGCTCGCCGCCTCCTCATAGAGGAAGACGGTGAGGCCGACCTCGCCGCCGAGCCGGCGCCCCGCCTCCCGGGCCAGATCGGCCACCTCCCCCATGGTGACGTCCCGCACCGGGACGAAGGGGCAGACGTCCATCCCCCCGAAGCGGGGATGGGCACCGTGGTGGTGGCGCATGTCGATCTGGTCGGCGGCGGCCCGGCCGGCCCGGACCGAGGCCTCGACCACCGGCCCGGGCGGCCCGACGAAGGTGACCACGGTGCGGTTGGTCGAGGCTCCGGGGTCGACGTCGAGGAG
>JAUYIV010000283.1 GCA_030688105.1 Actinomycetota bacterium
AGGTTCCGGTCGAGGAACACCTCGAAGAGCCCCACCGCCACGATGGGCAGGCTGAACAGGAGCAGGAACGCGACCACGAACGCCATCCACGCGAACACCGGCATGCGCATCAGAGTCATGCCGGGGGCCCGCATCGTGAAGATGGTGGTGATGAAGTTGACCGCGGAGAGCACGGAGGCCAGGCCCAGGATCTCCAGGCCCAGAGCCCAGTAGTCCATGCGCACCACCTCGCCGATCTGGGTGCTGAGAGGGGCATAGCCGAACCAGCCGCCGTCGGGGGCGCCGCCGACAAAGAACGAGATGGTGAGGAAGAGCCCGCCGAAGAAGAAGATCCAGTACGAGAGGGCGTTGAGCCGCGGGAACGCCACGTCTCTGGCCCCGAGGAGCAGCGGGAGGAGGTAGTTGGTGAATGCCGCCGCCGCCGGCATGATCACCAGGAACACCATGGTCGTGGCGTGCATGGTGAACATCTGGTTGTAGGCGTCGGCGGAGAGCACCTCGCCGTTCGGTACCGCCAGCTGGGTGCGGATGAGCAGTGCCTCGATGCCGCCGATGAGGATGAAGAGGATCGAGGAGACGCCGTAGAGCATCCCGACCCGCTTGTGATCCGTCGTCGTCACCCACGCCCACAGGCCGCCTCGGCCATGGGGCGCGGCGACCGCCCCCTCGAGGGCGGGATTCATCGTGGCCATGTCGATCTCCTCATCACTTCAGGCTCTCCAGCAGTGCGAGAAGGCCGTCGATCTGGTCCTCGGTGAGCCCGAAGTCGGGCATCCCGAGGATGCGACCCGCGGCGAGGTCATTGCGGTCCGGGCGCATCGGCTTGAGGTCGGATGGGTTGCGGAGCCACGCCCGTAGGTGCTCCTCTGTGTTATCGAAGGTTGCGCCGCCGAAAGAGGTCCTCGACGCGAAATGGGTCAGGTTGGGTGCGAGCTGGGTGGTCGCCTCCGTCCCGTCGATGGCGTGGCAGGCCGAGCAGACCGTCCGAAACGTCTCCCACCCCTCGGCGGCCAGGCCCTCGGTCGGGATGACGGCGGGTTGGGCTTGGGCGACGGCCCATGCCTCGAAGTCCGCCTCCTGGTGGGCGAACACCCGTTGCCGCATGTCGGCATGGGCGAGGCCACAGAATTCGGCGCATTGGCCCAGGTAGACCCCCGGATCGTCGGCCTGGATGGTGAGGTGCGCCACCCTCCCGGGAACGGCGTCGCGCTTGCCATTGAGCTGGGGGATCCAGAACGAGTGGATCACGTCGACGGAGGTGATGGAGAGGTAGACCGGGCGCCCGGTGGGGATGTGCATCTCGTTGGCGGTGCTGAATCCGTACTCCGGGTACCGGAACTCCCACCACCACTGGTGCCCGATGACCTCGACCTGGAGGGCGTTCTCGTCGAGGGCCGGTTCCGATCTCAGGTCGAAGATGGTCGCCAACGTGGGCACGGCGATGGCGGCGAGGACCACCGCCGGAATGATCGTCCACACGATCTCCAACCTGGTGTTGCCGTGAACCTGCTTGACCGGACGATCGCGTCCTTCACGGTGCCGGTAGCGCACTATCGAGTAGATCAACACCACCATGACGAGGACGAACACCGCGGTTGCGATCCAGAACACCAGCCAGAAGAGGTCGTCGATCTGGCGCGCTTGCGGACCGGCGGGGTTGAGGGAGTTCTGCGGGAAGTCGCCTTCGACGATGGACTCGAGGTTCGTGGGGTCGTCCGACGCGCAGCCGCCGACGACGACCGCCATCAGCGCGATGGCGAGGAGCGACAGACGGGAGGGCGCTCTTCTGATCACGCGACTACCAGAGCGGTCGCCAACACAGGTGTTCCTCCGTACCTCCGACTGAGCGGCGGAATGGTAACCGGGCACCGTGATGCTCACCGAATTGCCACAGTGGAACTCAATTGGCGAGCGCCGCGCCGATCTCCTCCGCGGTGACGACGCCTTCGAACCGGCCGATCACCACGCCGGCGGCGTCGACCACGAACACCCAGGGCTCGGTGGGGAGCCCCCACTCCAGCACCGCAGGGACGAGCTCGAGATTCTGGGCGTCGTCCAGGTTGGTGTAGACCTCGACGTGGACAAAGTTGACGCCGGGGTGGTCGCCGGCGAGGCCCTTCACGATGTCGAGCGTGGGACCGCAAACCGCCGTCTGGCAGAATTTCGGCGTCGCGAACACGATGACCGACGGCCGGCCGCTGGTGACCGCATCCGCGACGCTCAGCTCGTAGAACCTCGGGTCGGGATTCGGGTCCGTGGTGATCTCGGCCAGGAGAAACTGCTCAGCAGTCGGGGTCACCGATCTTGGGGCGGGTTCCCCGATCGCCGGCGTCGGTGGGTCGGCAGTCACGCTCACCGGAAAGGCCTCGAGCGGTCCGGCGCCTGCTGGAGTGACCTCGACGATCCAGGTGCCCGGCTGCCCGAAGGTGAAGTTCGCCCGGTAGAGGCCGCTGACGTCTTGGAGGGCCCAGGTGAAGGCACCGTCCTCCACCTGCATGAGCTCCTCGTGACCTTCGGGCCAGACGGCGATCGTCACCGAGATGTCGGGAGCCGCCAGCCGAGCCCCCGACACATCGGAGACCGCCACGAGGAGACGCTCCTCGCCCACCCCAGGGCTGCTCGAAGCCGAGAAGGCAAAGGCGCCGTCGGGAAAGGGTGACGAGGTCGCGGTGGTCCCATCGTCGCCGCAGGCGGAGGCGATGAGACCGACGACGAGAATCCACGAGGGCAACCGGCGCATCGGTACGAGGGTAACGAGCGTCGGGCGGCAAGCGAGAAGTGTCCGCCGACGCGATCCGCCTCTTCTTCCGAGTCAGAAGGGGTCCAGTCCCGCCCGCAGGGTCAGCGACCCCGCTCCCCCCTTCGGGGTACTCCCCCCGCTCCGCGGGGGGAGACGCCGCTTCGGCCGAGACGGAGGGGGTCGCGGAGACAGCGTGCGCGAACGCGCGGTACCCCTGGACCAAGCAGGCAGGCCCCCAAGAGGGGACGCCCAAGCAGGCGTGAGTTCATGGCTCTTCGGCTAACGCCTCATCGCAGTGTCACCTGGGTCCCGGCCCAGACGACCGATCTGC
>JAUYIV010000284.1 GCA_030688105.1 Actinomycetota bacterium
CGGTTCCGGCGAGGTAGGCGAACGACCCAATGATCGTCTCGAGGACCGCCAGGGGTCGGTGCGCCGACATCAGGGCCCGGGCGGGGTCGTCCACCCGCACGGTCACCGCGGTCTCACCCCTTGGCCAGAGCTTGAGACAGACCCTGACGATCAGCCCGAGCGAGCCGAGCGACCCGGTCACCAGCTTTGGGATGTCGTAGCCGGTGACGTTCTTGACCACCTGGGCGCCGCCTCGAACGACCCGGCCGTCGCCGGTGGCGACCAAGACCTCGAGGACGCGATCTCGAGTCGGGCCGTAACGGTGGCGGCGCCAGCCCGACACCCCAGCGGCGATCACCCCGCCCACCGTCCCCCGGCCCGGGCGCTCCGGCAAGACTGCGGTCTGCGATCTCTCGTCGAGGCGTGCTTCGAGCACCGCAACCGGGACTCCGGCCTGGAGGACCACCGTCAGGTCGTCGGGTCTCCACTCGACGATCTGGTCCATTTGGGTCGTGAGGAGCAGCAAGTCGGGGTCGAACGGGCCCCCGAGGCCCTGATGGGTTCCGCCACCCCATGGCAGAACCCGCAGGGAGTGCTCAGAGGCAAAGTCGAGGATCCGGGCGGCCTCTTCGACCGTCGCGGGTGCCAACACCAAGTCGGCGTCGGGGGCTCCCTCGACGACGTCGGCCATGGGCCCAAAGAGCCGCGCCACCGTCGATCGAAGCGAGGTCACACCCACACCCCTTCGGGTGGCTGCTTCCCGAAGTCGAAGCAGCGGGAACCGGCAGGCAGGACCGTCCCCGGGTTGAAGCGGCGGTCGAGATCGAAGGCATCGCGCAGCCGCGCCTGGGCGTCGAGATCCACCGCAGAGAACACCAATGACATCAGGTCGCGCTTCTCTAGCCCGATGCCGTGCTCGCCCGAGAGCACCCCTCCCAGCCGGATCGAAAGCCCGACCACCTCCTCGGCCGCAGCTTTCACCTTCTCCCGCTCACCGGGCACCGACCCGTCAAAAGCGAACTTGGGGTGGAGGTTGCCGTCGCCGGCGTGGATCGTGTTCAGCACCACGAGGTCATGGCGGTCGGCGATGGCGTAGATCTCGGTCATCGCCTCGACGAGCCGAGTCCGCGGCACGACGGTGTCGTGGAGGTAGTAGTCGGGAGCGATCTGGGCGATCGCGCCGAATGCCGACTTGCGAGCC
Organism: Actinomycetota bacterium; assembly: GCA_030688105.1. GTDB lineage: Bacteria > Actinomycetota > Acidimicrobiia > Spongiisociales > UBA11373 > JAUYIV01. Next base: position 1,181 of record JAUYIV010000284.1, read on the forward strand.
TTCCAGAGCAGCTCGCGCTCCTCATCGTCGCGGGCCACCCGGATCTGGAAGGCGTTGTGCCGCTCACCGATCGCCACGACCAGCTCGGCTTCGGCCTCGACCCCGGCAGGATGACCGGCGACCTCGGCGAGCAGGACCGCGGCGGCATCCACCGGCAGGTCGGCGTGGATGAAGTTCTCGACGGCGCGGATCAGCGGCCGGTCCATCATCTCCAGCGCCGCCGGGACGACCCCCGCGGCGATCACCGCGGATACCGTTGCGCAGGCGTCGGCGACGTCCGGGAACGCCAGCAGCATCGTCCGGACTGCGGGGGGGTTCGGGGTGAGCTTGACCAAGGCACGCGTTACCACGCCGAGGGTCCCCTCAGATCCGACCAGCACACCGCGCACATCCAGGCCGATCGGGTCGGGCGCCGGTCCACCGGCCAGCAACACGTTCCCGGCGGCGTCGACGAACTCCACGGCGAGCACGTGATTGACCGTCGTGCCCTCGGCCAGGCAGTGCGGTCCCCCGCTGTTGTTGGCGACGTTGCCGCCGATGGTGCACGCGGCCTGAGACGATGGATCCGGGGCGAAGTGCAGGTCGAGCGGTGCGGTATGACGTGACAGATCCAGGTTGATCACCCCCGGCTCGACCCAGGCCGTTCGATTGGCGGCGTCGACCTCGATTTCGGTCATCCGGGTGGTGACGACGAGCACGGCAGGCTCTGAAGGAACCGCACCCCCGGCGAGGCCGGTGCCGGCGCCCCGGACCACCACCGGCAAGCCATGACGCCCGGCGATCCGGATGACCGCGGCCACCTCGGTGGCGCTCTCGGGGAAGGTGATCGCCACCACCTCGCCTCGCGTCACCCCGGCATCCTTGGAGAACAGCAGCCGATCGAGTGGCTCAGAGCGGACCGAATCGCTCCCGAGCGCCTCGACGAGGTCGCCAACGAGATCGGATCCGCTGCCCATGGGTCGAGCCTACCGAGGCCCTGGGCCAGCACTTCGAACGGGTGCTCGGTCGACCAGGAGCGCTCACCAAGAATCGCCGGGCACGGGCTTGCCCATACGCCGGGACTACCGTTCGTCGTCCATGGCACGACTGAAGATCTGCCTGCTCGGGGGTTTCGAGCTGGGGCGGGAGGGGCGGATCCTCGATCCACTGCCCCTCCGTGCCGCGCGATCTTTGCTTGCATACCTGGTGCTCAACCGGGAACGGGCCCACACCCGTGACCTCCTCGCCGGCACCCTTTGGCCCGATTTCGACGAGTCACGGGCGCGACGCCGCCTCAGCCAGGCTCTGTGGCAGATTCGCACCACAATCGGCGAGGACAACGGCGATCGCTACCTCATCGGGACACCGGACACGGTGCGCTTCAACCCCGCGGCCGAATTCGTCCTCGACGTCGAGGAGTTCGAAGGAAACCTCCATGCGGCCGCGCAGTCCGAATCGCGCCCGGATGAGGCCGACGCCCTTCAGGCGGCAATCGACCTCTATCGCGGCGACCTCCTCGCCGGCTTCTACGACGACTGGCTGCTGCCCGAGCAGGACCGGCTTCACAGTCGGTTTCTCGGCGCACTGGAGCGGCTGACGGAACTCGCTCAGGGGCGCGGCGACTTCGAGGTCGCCCTGGTGACCGCCCGAAGGCTGGCGCAGGAGGACGAGTTCGACGAGGAGAGCCACCGCCGGGTGATGCGCCTCGCCGTGCTTCTCGGTCGTCACAACGAGGCGATTCGGCAGTTCGAGGAGTGCCGCCGGATCCTCGCCGAGGAGCTGGGCAGCAGCCCCTCACCCGAGACGGTCGAGTTGTACGAGGCGACCATCGCCGACCGCGAGGCCGGCGGTCGGCCGCTCCCGTCCCATGACGAATCACCTCTCTTCGGTGAGACCGAGCAAGCCCCGTTCGTGGGTCGTGACACCGAACGGTCTCGACTCGCCCAGCGACTCGACCAGGCCCTGGACGGGAAGGGCGGCGTCGTGCTCGTCGAAGGCGAGTCCGGAGTCGGGAAGACCCGACTCCTCGACGAGGTCGCGACGGACGCCGGTTGGCGAGGGATCGACGTTCTCTGGGGGCGGTCGGCACCGAGCGGAGGTCGGCCCTTCGCCGCCTTGGCGGAGGCCATGAACGGTGTGACCGGCCTGCGGGCGCGCCAGTTGCCGAGCCGGCTCGCCTCCGTGTGGGCGGAGACGCTCGCCCCACTGGTTCCGGCGTTCGGGAGCGGGGCGACTCCGCTCGAGCCCGAAGGCCCAGTGAGGCGAGCCGACGAACAGAGCCGGATGAGGGAGGCGATCGCCGAGGCGTTCCATGCACTCGCCTCGCTGGGCCCCACCCTGGTCGTGCTCGAGGACGTCCATTGGGCGGATGACGACACCATCCAGGCGCTCACTCAGATGGCGGGACGGATCGCGTCCGACCGGATCCTGTTCGCCGTCTCCTATCGCCATGGAGAGGCTCGGGAGCGGGGTGAAGTGTGGGAACTGCTCCGGTTGCTCGATCGGATGCCTCACTGCGAGCGGCTCTCTTTGGCGCCGTACTCGCCGGCGCAGACCGAGGAGCTGATCCGCCGGAGCCTGGGGATACCCGAGGTGAGCGGCGAGTTCTCCGAGCGGCTACATCGCGAGACGGGCGGAATCCCCCTCTTCATCGTGGAGACGTTGCGTGCCCTCTACGAGAAGGATGACCTGGACGAGGCAGAGGTGGCAACCGAGGCTTCCCCCCCGTCGAGGGACCGTCTACCGGTCACTCCGACCGTTCATGCCCTCATCCGGCACCGGCTCGAGAGCCTCGACCCGCCCTCGCGACGGACCCTGGAGCTGGTGTCGGCTCACGACGGCAATCTGCTGCTCGAAGAGATCGTCGATGCCTCCGATCTCGACGACGAGGCGTCCCTCTCGGCGGTCGACGACCTCGTCCGTCGGCGGTTCCTAGGAGGCAAGGGCCGCGAGTACGAAGTTGGCCACGAACTGATGCGACGGGTCGTCTACGACGACTTGCCGCTGTCCCGGCGCCTCGACCTCCACCGACGGGTCGCTCTCGGGATCGAGGCCCATCGACCCGACGAAGTAGAGGTCCTTGCCCATCACTTTGCGACAGCACGGATGCCGGACCGCGCCGCCGAATATCTCGAGAGAGCCGCACAGCGAGCCATGGCGGTGCACGCCTACGACACCGCCGCGCTTCACCTCGACCGCGCCTCCCTGGCCCTCGATGAGATCGCCGCCGCGGACGAGCGGCGCTACGCCATCGCCGCCCTCCATGAAGAGGTGCTGGATGTCCTCGGCCGCCGCGCCGACCAGGAACAGGTGCTGAAGCGCCTCGACCGGTTTGCATCCAAGGAGGAGCGCGGAGCAGTCCACCGCAGGCGCGCCTGGTGGCTCTCCCATCAGGACCGGTTCCAGGAGGCCGAAGCCGAGGCCGACAAGGCCCTGACTCTCGCCAAGGAGACAGGAGACCCCGGGCAGATCGTGTCGGCGCTCACCGCCTTGGGGATGATCGCGTGCTTTGGAGGACGAGCTGCCGAGGGGGTCAGGCATCTCGAGGAGGCCGCCGGATTCCGCGGGACCGACCGCCGGCAAGAGGCCGATGCCCGGAACGCCCTTGGCCAGAACCTGATCGACCTTCAACGTTTCGGAGAAGCTGAGTCTCAGCTGCTCGCGGCACTCGCTCTGTACGGCGAACTCGAAGACAGACGCGGACAAGCCGAGGTTCTCGGGATGCTCGGCACGCTCCGAATGGAGCGCGGCGAACCCGAGGCCGCCGAGTCCGACTTCCGCAAGGCGATAGAGACGTCCAAGGCGATCGGGTACCGGCACGGCGAGGCCGTTTACGAGATGAACCTGGCGATCCTGTACGTGATCACAAATCGCCTGGGGTCTGCCCTCGAGTCATTCGAGGCGGCTGCTCACACCTACGGACTGATGGGCAACAAGCGGGGCCGGGCGCTGGTCCAGTCGAATGCTGCGTGGATGAGGCACAGCCGCCTTGGTCAGGACGAACGAGCTCGTGCAAGCATCGATGAAGCACTTGTCGTGTACAACGAGATCGGCGATCTTCGCGGCGAAGCCCAGTGTCTTGGCATGCTCGGGAGTATCGAAGCCAGAGCAGGCGATTTGGATGGGGCATGGAAGCTGTTCGAGTCAGCGGTTCAGCTCGCTGAGGTGGTCCAGGATCAGTGGCTCTCAGCGCAGATTCTCCGTGAGTATGCAAGTTCCGAGCTCACTGCTGATTTGGCTGAGTCAGCCCTTCATCACGCCACGCGCGCCGAGGAGATTTGCCACCAAATCGGCATGGACGATCTCGCTGTCGGTGTGCAAAGCCTCCGAGGCAGGATTCTCCTACGGATTGGGCGAACAGATGAGGCCCTCCGGGAAACTGCTACCGCATCCGACTCGATGAGACCTGGAATCGAACTCGCCCACCTCATTCACTATGCCCACGGGTTGGCGCTTCACGCAGTGGGTCACCACGGAGAGAGTCACCTGGAGTTCGAGCGTGCCTATGAGGTCTTGATGGAGATCGTTTCCGACCTAGATCCTGTGAACAGGCAACTCGCGCTCGAGCAGGTCCCTGAACACGTCATGATCGTCGATTGGTGGCGCTCCAAACGTCCGGTGACAGAGATTTTCACCCTGGCGTCGGTGAGCGCCCCCACAGGCAGAACTCTTAGGGCTGACGAGTACGTCGCGGTCCATTGGACGACGAGCGAGCCGGCTGACCTTGATATCCACGACAAGGTCGAACGACGACACCATCGGATTCGTCGGCTACTGGAGCA
>JAUYIV010000297.1 GCA_030688105.1 Actinomycetota bacterium
TTCCTCAGAGTCACCCAAGTCGGAGGCACCGTCTGTCGCGCGACCACGGTCCGAGTCACCGAGGGCGCCGCCACCACCGTCGATGCAACATGCCCAGCATGACCCGCCTCCCGCTGAGTCACTCGGGTGACACTCCGCGACCCTGGCCGAGGGGACAGAGTCGATCCCAGAGTTCGATCTGCGAGCCCGGTGCCGAGCGTCATGCTGTATGCGGGTCGAATCGTCAGAGGTTCTCCGGTCACGACGCGGGCCGGCGCATCACCGTGTCGCGTTCCCGCACCTCGACCGGCTCGAACCCGCGGGCGTCGTACATGGACCGGGGACCGCGGAAGTGTCCGCCGTCGCCTTCCTCCGGCTGGTTGTGGGGATATCCCTCTATCCATGAGGCGCCGCGAGCCGGGGAATCGGCGACGACACGATCGAGCAGCGCAGCGGCGACGCCGTGGCGCCGAAACGGCGGGGCGATGACGAAACATGACACGCCGATCACCGATGACGGGTCTGGGCCATCGGGATCGACCAGTCGGTAGAGGGCGTAATCGGAGCGAGGGGAGGCGTTGACCCACCCCGCCGTCTTTCCGTCGACGTAGGCGAGATATCCGACGGCGCCACCGGTGCGAAGCCGTTGCACCATGGCAGACCGGTTGTCCTTCCACAGGCGCTCCGGCATCTCAGTCCCGGCCGGGTCGTGGGGCTCGATGCAGTAACAGGCCGCCCAGTCCGGATTGCCGGCGAAGCCGTCGTGATCGAAGAAGTCCAGCCAGTCGCCGATGCGGTCCTCCGTCACCGGATGCACGGTGATCTCGCCGATCTCGGGCAACCGTTCCGTTCCCCCGGTGAGGCGCTCGGACGCCTCGGCATAGTTTCGGGCGTAGTTGCGAAGCGCCTCTTCGGGATACGACCAGTCATGGCTCTCCGCGGCATGAGCGACAAATCGATCGGCCACGGCCTCCGGGTCGTCGGCCTCCATGGTCTCGTCGCACCCAAAGCACCCGGTCTTCACTCTTGCCTCCTCTGGACCCGAGCGCCACCATAGAACGCGACCCGACGCCTCAGGTGGGTTCGGTCAGGAGCTGTTCGATCATGCGCCGGGCGTTGCCGACGATGATCGGGTTCGTGTCGAGGTAGTACGGAAGTGCCTGCGCCCCCATCGACACCGCCCATCCCTTTCCCCGTTCCCAGGTTGCGTCGTCGACGGCGAGCTCCGACCTGAAGAAGGGCCGGGTGGTCGAATCGCACAGACTCCATGCGGGGAGCGTGTCTATCGCAGGGTCGCCGATACCGACCCCGCCGAAATCGAGGACGGCGGTGATGCGCCCGTCTCTCATCAGCAGATTGGAGTACCACAGATCTCCGTGGGTCCAGACGGCCGGTCGATCCCACTGCGGTGCGGCGAGGGCTCGTTTCCAGACTTCGAGCGCCGCCACGGTGTCGACCAACCCCTCGCAGGCCTCGATGGCCGCCCGAGTCGACCGGTCCGCGGTGGCCAACGGGCCTCCGCGGTGGGTGTTCGCCGGTGCACCGGCTGGGTCGATGCCCTGCAGTGCCCTCACGAATCCGGCGACATCGATCGCGGCGCGTCGTGTGTCGTCGATGCGATCAGGGATCGCGATGTTCCCTTCGATCCACCGATGAATCGACCACGGGAACGGATAGTGGTGGCCGGGTTCGCCTCGGACCAGCGGCCTGGGTACCTCGAGCGGCAGATGCGAGGCCAACCTGGGCGCCCAGAGGAACTCACGCTCGAGCAACTCTGTACCCCACTCGGCGAGTGGCAGCCGGACCGACATCTCGGTTCCAAGTCGATAGATCGCGTTGACCGTGCCGCCCGAAACGACCCGCTCCAGGGGCAGATCACCCCACTCCGGGAACTGGTCTCGCACGAGGCGGCTGACGAGTTCCGCATCGATCGGAACCTCTTCCTCGTGCAGGCGGGGTGACATGCGATCGGAGTCGCCGCTCAAGGCAGCGCGGCGAGCCGAGTCTTCTCGTCGAGGCGTCGGCCGGTGTCCGGGTCGACCACGTCGCAGCCTCCGTCGACGACCGTGACGACCCGGCCCGGCGCCGCGGGGTTTCCGGCGAGATAGGGCGCATCGAAGATGCCCGACCTCACCACGGCGCCCAGCGCCTCCGGGTCTCCTTCGATCGCCCCGGGGTGGCGGTGCCGGATCTCGTCGAGAAGGATCGAGGCCTCCTCGACCAGGAGGTCGCTCCGTTCGCGGACTCCCGGGTCGGCGAGCGCGTCGGGAATCCCCAGTAGAGCGTCGTCGATCACCTGGTGGACCAGGGCACAGGCGGTGATCAGCTCGGATGCCTCGATGGCGTGATGGGCCTCGGTGTGCCCGACGACATGGATGATGTCGGGTGCCAGCGCCATCGCCGTGCGCGTCGCCGAGGCCAGCTGGCCGAGGGCGCGATCGGAATCGGTGGGGAGGGAGAAGAGCCCCGCCCGCAGCTCACGCAGGACGGTCACCTCCGGGCCGACGACGTCTCGCACCATCGTGTCCATGGCGTGCATCTTGGCGATGTCCATCGCGGGCGAGATGCCCGCCGGGTTGTTGAGCATCATCTGCAAGACGTACGTGGTCACACCGGCACCCGCCGACAGCGCGGCCCCGAGCGCGCCGGCGGCCACCTGGAGCGCATCGTGGGCCGCCCGCAGGCCCCACTGATTCTGGTCGTTGCGCTCGACCGGGGTCCCTCGACTGGCGGTCCACTCGACCAGGCGCTGATTCTCGGCGATGGCGTCCTCGAGCCGCCGAGTCGATCGCCCGTCCAGCTCCGAATACCAGAACACCGGGATGGCGCACCAGGCGTTGGCGACGGTGTCCTCGAGGACCGCGGCCATGGCCACGAGGTCGTTGGTTCCCGAATAGCAGCGCAGCAGCGGATGGTTGCCCTCTTGGGCGGCCCGGTGAAGCCGTCGGAAGTCGTCGGGGCTGCGGACGGGGACCCCGCCGGCCCCGTCCTGGGCCGGGTCCATGCGCTCGGGGTGAAAGAAGTGCTCTTGGGCGTTCTGGTCGGGCCCGATTGAGATGACGTCGACGAGGCCGGAGCGGGCGATCTCGGCGATCCCGGCGGCGGTGCGGTCGAGGGTGGAAAGCCCGAAATGATGGCGGATCAGCGGGCGGAGCTGCCGCCGGCGCCACCTCGAAACCAGGTCCCGGTCGGCGACGGCATCGCCGACGGCGGGCTCGGCGTGGCCCAGCAGCCATTCCTCCACGCTGGGCCCGTCGGGGGCTCCGAACGCCGCCTCGAACAGGCCCGACCTTCGGGCCACCTCCACCACCGGGGGAGTCCCTCCGAACACGACCCGCATACCGGTGATTCCGCTACGGTCGAGAGCCGCGGCCAGCTCGGCAAACAACCGGTCCGCCGAATCCGGGGTGAGGCGGTAGCTCAATGCGAGGAGCTCTGGGCGCCGCTCAGCCGCCTCCTCGGCGACTCGCTCCACGGCCACCGCCGGGCCGAGGAACTCGGTGCGGTAGCCGTGGCGCCGGCACGCGGCGAGGAAGTTGAGCACCCCGGTGACGTGGACGCAGTCGCCGATGGCCGCCCCCAGGGCGAGAGGGCCGGTCACGCGCCGTATCCGTCGCTCGCCACGCGCCGGATCTCTGCCGGGCTCAGCCCTTCGAGCCCGAGAGCGCCGAGCGTCCTGCCTCTGCTCCAGTAGTTGGTCTCGTGGACCAGGCCGGCGAGGTCGATGACCGCTTCGATGGCGCGCGGAGTCAGACCGAATCCGCGGCCGGCCGAGGCCATGGGGACCATGCTGTAGGGCACGTCCTCCAGCAGATACCGGTTGTCCATGGTGGGCGGGGCGGTGATGCCGCGGTAGCCCTCGTTGGCCTGGATCGCCTCGTACAGGTCGCGGCCCTTCGCCCGGTAGGCGGACTCCAGCCACTCCCGCATCGACCGCACCGGCACCCCCAGCAGCTGGGCGACCGCCAGCCGTTCCCGGTCCACCGCCTCGAGCACCCGGCCAACGCCCGGGCTCACGCCGTCGATGTAGAAGTCGAAACGGCCCTGGGTGTTCTCGATGCGGGCGACGTTGAGGAGGGTGATCGCCGGATGGACCACGGCGCCCACGTTGGCGAAGCTCGTGTCGAGCGTGGATTCGGCGTCGGTGAACTGCGGATACCACGGCTTGAGCACCGCGAGGGCGTCCTTGGTGCGGGTGGACGGTATCGCCGCCACCGGCACGGCATGCTTGATCCGGGCGATGAGCGATTGGGCCGGGCCCGAACTGCGGGAGGCGAAGATGAAGGTCGCCGCTTCGGCCACCAACGGGTCCGCAGTGCACTCTTTGGCACGCAGTTCGTGGATGAACTCGAGCGCACCGAACGTCCTTCCCGGATTCAGGACGACGATGTGGTCGTCACGCAGGTGCGGCGCGCATGCCGCGGCCACGTCGCGGTGACCGAACGCCGGCACGCAGACCATGATCAGCCCGGTGTCGGCGAGTGCCTCGCCCAAGTCGGAGGTCACCCGCCTCAGGTGGCCGAATCCGGTCACCTCACCCTCGAGCTCGACGCCGCCCACCTCGGCGATCTCGGCGACATGGTCGGGCGTCCGGTTCCACAGGACGACGTCGGCGCCGATCCTGGCGAGGTCGCCGGCGAGGGCCCGCCCCGCATTCCCGGCACCCAGGACCGCGATGGAAAGCAGGTCCGTCACATCGAGAGGCTACCCGTCGCGGCAGCCTAGGAAGCCCGCCGAACGACCGGGCGGACGGCTTGCCGCCGACTCATCGGCTCCCGGTGGCGACCAGCAAAGGCACCCGCAGCTCCGCCTCCGTGGGCGCGCCGTGCTGGCCGATGAGGCTGTCGTCGCTGTGGCGGTGGAGGAGGGCGTATCCATCGTCGGCGACCAGGACCCCGTCGGGGGCCCGTTCATCGAATTCCGGGTGCCGATCACCCGGGCCCCACCAATGCTGCATCTCTTGCCGGGGTACCCACGTGGCCGGGAGGTTCGCCGCCAGTGAGGCGCCGTCGCCTTTGACGAACATCGCCCGGGCATCGCCGAACAGCACCAGCTCTTCCTGGCCGAGCCTCGGCAGCCGCACCTGCCGGTCCAATGGGATGTCGACGTGGCCATGGTCGGCCGTGCCGATGGCCGCCGCCTCCCGGGGCAGGCGTCGCGCCAGACGATCCCAGACCCTGTCGACGAGCTCCATCGCCTCGTGATAGCCCTCGTCTGTCTGCCCGCCCACGTGTGCGGCGAAGTCGACATGGGGCACGTAGAGGAGGACCAGCCGGCCGGGTTCGGACACGAGCGACGCGGCGGCGTCGGCGGCCTCGTCCTCGGACCCCCATGGCTCGAACCGCGCCCCCCGATAGAGCATCCGCGACATCGGCGACCGCTCGAAGTTCCACGGCTGGAGGGTGATCGGCTCGATCCCATGCCCTGTAAGACGCTCCCACAGGTTCGGCGACGGCAGGAAGGGGGTGGTGTCGTAGTCGACCGGCTCTCCCCACAGGGTGGTCCACTTGATCGTGTTGATCACGACATCGAGGGTCGGCATCCACAGCTGGTAGCCGAGGAGGCCGTGCTCCGCCGGTGAGCGCCCGGTGGCGATCGTCGCCAGGCTCACGGTCGTGGTGGCGGGGAAGGGAGAGTCGAGCGAACCGGCTCGATGGGCCCGCATCGCCCCGACCGCCGGATGGCCGAGTTGCTGGTCTCCGAGCCCGTCGAAGAGGGCGAGGACAAAGGACCTCGCCGCGGGCACGGCGTCGGAGAGCTCGGGCGAGAGCCCGGGGTGAGGAGCGGTCCCGATCAGCCGCCGTTCGATCTCGGCGACGAGGTTGAGGAGGTTGCCGCCCGAGTAGTCGGGGGAGCGCATTGTGGGGGAGGGTAATGAAGGACCTCGCGGCGTTGCGTCTCCCCCCGGTACTCCGGGGGGATCACCTGCCCCCTTCGGCCCTTCGGGCCACCTCCCCCGCCGAGGACGGGGGAGTACGGGGGAGGGGGGCAGCATGCTCGTCTCCCCCCGGTACTCCGGGGGGAGTACCCCGAAGGGGGGAGGGGGGTCGCTGAGACAGCGGGCGAGACTGGACCGTCTTTCAAGATAAGACGGCGGCCCTCGTCGGACCGCACGCCGTCTCCGCCACCCCCTCCGTCTCGGCCTCCGGCCGATCGACCACCTCCGGAAGCCGGGGGAGGACTCACCGTTACGGGCAACGGGCAACGTTTCAGGCGCCCGCGCGCCCCTTCCTATACTCCCCCGGGCACCGACAATCGACCTCTGGGGAATCGTGACGCGGTACTTCCACGACTACATAACGGTGGCCGTCTTCGCCGGGGTCGGCATCCTTCTGGTCGGTGTGGCCCTCGGTATGAGTGCGATGCTCCGGCCCAAGAACCCGTCTGCGACCAAGCGGCAGACATACGAATGCGGGATCGACCCGGTCGGCACCGGCTTCAGCCAGACCCACGTCCGCTACTACATCTTCGCCCTGCTGTTCCTGATCTTCGACGTCGAGGCCGTATTCATCTTCCCGTGGGCGATCCAGCTGGAGTCGCTCGGCGCATTCGCTCTCGTCGAGATGGTGATCTTCCTGGTGATCCTGCTGGCCGGGCTCGTATACGCCATCCGCAAGGGAGTGCTGCGGTGGGAGTCCTAGACCGCTTCGAGTCGCCGAAGCCGATCTCCTGGCTCCTCAATTGGGGACGGAAGTACTCGCTGTGGCTCTTCCAGTTCGGCCTCGCCTGTTGCGCCATCGAGATGATGGCGGCCTCCGGGCCCCGCTACGACTTCATGCGTTTTGGGATCATCCCCCTTCCGGCCTCGCCCCGGCAGGCCGACCTGATGGTCGTGGCGGGCACGGTCACGGACAAGATGGCGCCCGCCATCCGCAAGCTGTACGACCAGATGCCGGACCCGAAGTACGTCATCTCGATGGGATCGTGCGCCAACTGCGGCGGCCCGTACTGGGACTCGTACAGCGTGACCAAGGGCGTCGACCAGGTGATCCCCGTCGACGTCTACGTGCCCGGGTGCCCACCACGACCGGAGGCGCTCATGGAGGGGATCGTCCTCCTCCAGCAGCAGATCCAGAACGAGAACATCAAGGAGAAGTGGAGTCGGCGTGACCGAGAGCCCGCCTGAGGCGCCGGCCCCCTCGGCGGCCGCCGGTCTTGCCGAGCGTTTCGGCAAGATGGTCGGCGCTCTCTCCGCGACCGGCGACTTCGGCACGGCGCGTATCCGAGTCTCGCCGGACCGATGGGTCGAGACCCATCGCACCCTCGCCGAGCACCTGCCGTTCTTCTCGTTCCTGTCGGCGATCGACTGGGCCGGTGAGGTGGCCGTGGGAGATCCCCCCGAGGGAGACGTCGAAGAGCGCTTCGAGGTGTTCACCCGCCTCTCGGACGTCTCGAAGGGGGAAGGGGTCATCGTCTCCACCGATCTCTCCAAGGAGGATCCCCGGCTGGCGACACTGGTCGAGGTCTTCGGAGGGGCCAACTGGCACGAGCGCGAGGCCCACGAGATGTTCGGCATCTTCTTCGAGGGCCATCCCCATCTCGAGAACCTGTACCTGCCCGACGGTTTCGAGGGCCATCCGCTTCGCAAGACCTTCCCGCTGCTGAGCCGCGAGGTGAAGCCGTGGCCGGGGATGGTCGACGTGGAGGACATGCCGACGACCGAGAACGTCGAAGCAGGCGAGCCCGAGGCCTGGGAGGAGGGCGAGTGACCGATCAGCACCTTCTCGCCATGCACCACTCGGAGGTCCAGGTCTCCGTCGAGCTCGAGACGCCGGACGTCACCCTCAATCTCGGGCCGCAACATCCGTCGACCCACGGGGTGCTCCGCCTGATCGCCAAGGTCGACGGCGAGGTGATCAACGAGGTCGAGCCGGTCATCGGCTACATGCACCGCGGCTACGAGAAGCTCGCAGAGGTGCGCACCTACCCGCAGATCGTGGCACTGGTCTCCCGCATCGACTGGGTCTCGGGGTATGCCAGCGAGGTGCCGCTGATGGTGGCGGTGGAGCGGCTCATGGACATCGTGCCCCCCGACCGGGCCCAGTACATCCGGCTCGTCCTCACCGAGATGGCCCGGATCTCCTCCCACCTGGTCTTCCTCTCCTCATATCCACTCGAGCTGGGTGCCCCGACCCCGCTGATGCATGCCCTGCGCGAACGCGAGCGGATCCTCGACCTGATCGAAATGGTCACGGGCGGCCGTTTCCACCCCAACTTCAACCGGGTGGGGGGCGTGAAGCCGGCTGCCGGCGCCGGCTCGAACCAGAAGAAGGTCGTCCAGGACCTCCCCGAAGGCTTCTTGGGTCAGACGCTGGCGGCGATCCAGGACGTGGTCGGCGTCTGTGACGACATGGAGGACCTCGTCCTCGGCAATGAGATCTTCCTCGAGCGCACCAAAGGGGTCGGCATCATCCCCGTCGACAAGGCGCTCGCCTACGGGGTGTCGGGTCCCAACCTCAGGGCATCGGGGGTCCGCTTCGACATCCGCAAGACGGACGACTATCTGCCCTACGACGGGTTCGACTTCGACATCCCCGCCGGTGAGAACGGAGACTGCTTCGACCGGTACTGGGTTCGGCTCCAAGAGATCCGCGAGGCGTCCAAGATCATCCGCCAGGCGGTCGAGACCATGCCGTCGGGCGACCTGCAGGCGAAAGTGCCCCGGATCATCAAGGTCCCCAAGGGCGAGGTCTACGTCCGGGCGGAGAACCCGAAGGGCGAGATGGGATACCACGTGGTGTCCGAGGGCGGCCGCGGCCCCTACCGGCTCAAGATCCGCTCGGCGTCCTTCTCGAACCTCTCCGTGCTGCCGTGGCTCCTCAAGGGCCAGCTGGTGCCCGACATCATCGCGATTCTGGGAAGCCTGGACTTCGTCCTCGGGGACGTCGATCGATGACCGCCCTCCTCGATAACTTCTGGGTCCTTTTGGCGCTCAAGGTGCTGATCATCGCCGCGGTGGTCCCCGGCGTGGCCCTGGTGTTCATCTTCGCGGAGCTGAAGATCTCGGCGCACATGCAGAGCCGGATCGGGCCCTACTTCGCCGGGGGCCGCTGGGGATGGGCCCAGCCTCTCGCCGACGGGATCAAGTTCATGCAGAAGGAGGACCTCGTCCCGGAGGACGCCGACCGGCCGGTTTTCAAGTTCGCCCCGATGGTGGTGCTCATGGGCACCCTCGCGGTCTTCGTCATCGTCCCGTTCAGCCCGAAGCTGATCGTCCGCGACCTCGACATCGGGGTGTTCTATGCGCTCGCCGCGGGATCGGTGACGACGATCGGGGTACTGATGGCCGGCTGGTCGTCGGCCAACAAGTACTCGCTGATGGGCGGCCTTCGGGCCGCGGCCCAGCTGATCGCCTACGAGCTCCCGCTGGTGCTCGCCGTCGTCGGCGTGGTCATCCAGGCCGGGACGATGTCGATGAACGGGATCGTCGTCGCGCAGATCGAGCCGGTGTTCCACATCGGCGAGGTGGCGATCCGGCTCCCCTTCTTGCTTCAAGGCCAGGTGATCGGCTTTGCCATCTTCATGATCGCCGCACTCGCCGAGCTGAACCGGACGCCATTCGACATGCCGATCGCCGAATCGGAGCTGGTCATGGGTTACCTGACCGAGTACTCGGGGATCCGCTTCACGATGTTCTTCCTCGCCGAGTACGCCGGCATGTTCTCGATGTCGGCGATCGCCGCCACCCTGTTCCTGGGGGGCTACTACCTGCCCGGGGTCCCGGAGGGGGCGCTCGATGTGCTCGGCCCGCTGATCCTCATGGCCAAGGTGACCCTGCTGGTGTTCATCATCATCTGGCTGCGGTGGACCTTCCCCCGGCTCCGCGAGGACCAGCTCCAGTCATTGGCCTGGCGGTGGCTCATCCCCCTCGCCCTGGCGAACATCGCCGTGACCGCAGTGGCGAAGGTGGTGCTCTGATGATCTACCTTTCCGGCCAGGAGGGATCGTGGCGCTGAGGGTTTCGAAGGTTCCGGGCATCGGCCTGATGAAGGGCATGTGGCTGACCCTGCGCACCCTCTTCAAGCGCCCGGTCACGATCAACTATCCCAAGGAGAAGGAGATCCCGGTCCCCCGGGCCCGCGGTGTGATCGCCCTCGACACCGAGGCCTGCACCGTCTGCATGTTGTGTGCCCGGGAGTGCCCCGACTGGTGCATCTACATCGAGGGCCACAAGGAGCTCCAGCCCCCATCGAAGCCCGGTGGCCGTCCCCGGAGCCGGGCGACTCTCGACCGCTTCGACATCGACTACGCCTTGTGCATGTACTGCGGCATCTGCGTCGAGGTCTGCCCCTTCGACGCCCTGTTCTGGTCGCCCGAGTACGAGTACTCCGAAGGGTCCATCTCGGCGATGCTCCATGACAAGGAGCGCCTCACCGACTGGCTGGCCACCGTCCCGGCCCCTCCGCCGCTGGAGAAGAACTGATGGACTGGGGTGACTGGCTCTCCAACTCGCAGAACATCCTCTTCGTCGTCATCGCCCTCCTGATGGTCGCCGCGGCGGTTCGGGTGGTCACCAGCCCCAACGTGGTCCACGCCGCCCTGATGCTGGTCCTCGCCTTGGGGGGTTCGGCGGCTCTGTTCCTCATGCTCGGCGCCGAATTCGTGGCGTGGGCCCTGGTGCTCGTCTACATCGGCGCGGTGATCGTCCTCTTCCTGTTCGGAATCATGATCACCCGCGCCCCCACCGGGCGCGACCCGGTCCGCCTCGACCACGAGCGGCGGTGGCCCGCGGCGCTGGTGGCGCTGGCGACGTTCGCCACCCTGGCCTCCGCCAGCGTCGCCGCATTCGAGGACGAGGCCATCGAGGGCGGGGTGTCATCTACCGGCGACCTCGGCGATGTGCTGTTCAGCCGCTTCGTCATCCCGTTCGAGGCGGTGTCGTTCGTCCTGTTGGCGGCCCTGATCGGGGGCATCGTGCTCGCCCGGAAGGACCCGGGCTGATGCTGGTCAGCCAGTTCCTGGTGCTCGCCGCGCTGCTCTTCTCGATCGGGGTGTACGGCGTGCTGGTTCGCCGCAATGCGGTGCTGGTCCTCCTGTCGATCGAGTTGATGCTCACCGCGGTGAGCATCAACCTGGTCGCCTTCGGGGCCTACCTGCAGGACACACTGCTGTCCGGTCAGGTATTCGCCCTGTTCGTCATCACCATCGCCGCCGCCGAGGTCGGCATCGGTCTGGCGATCGTGGTCATGATCTTCCGCAACCGCTCGTCGGCGAACCTCGACGAGCTCGACCTGATGCGGTGGTGAGCCGGTGATCGCAGGATTCATCGCGTACGCCGGGGAGATCCACGAGCCCGCCCACCTGGTCGACGGGGGGGTGCTCGCCCAGTACGCCTGGCTGATCCCCCTCGTGCCCCTCGTCCTGATGTTCGCCATCGTGTTCTTCGGCAAGCGCCTGCCCTACAAGGGCTGGGAGCTCGCCGAGGCGTCGATGCTCTTCGTGGCCATCTATGGCGTGGCGCTCCTCGTGATGAACGCCAACGAGGGCATCACCCACGAGGGCTCGATCGAGATCGCCCGGATCGGCTCGTACACGATCGAGTGGGGATGGGTCGTCGACGGGCTCTCGATCATGATGTATGCCGTCGTCGGGGTGGTCGGGCTTGCGGTCTTCACGTACGCCAAGGGGTACATGGAAGGCGACTCGCGTTACACGTGGTTCTTCGCCGCGTTCACCCTCTTTGCCGGGGCGATGCTGGTGCTGGTCTCCTCGGCGAACATGATCCAGCTGCTGGTCGGCTGGGAGCTGGTCGGGCTGGCCTCGTACCTGCTCATCGGCCACTACTGGGAGGACCACTCCAACAACGCCGCCGCCATCAAGGCGTTCCTGACCAACAAGATCGCCGACGTCGGCCTCGTCATCGGGGTGATCATCGTCGGGGTCACCGTGGGGTCCTTCCGGTTCGGCGACATCCTCTCCGCCGTCTCCGCGGGTGACTCCGCTCTCGCCCAGGTCGCCTTCTGGGCGGGGCTGGCCCTCTTCATCGGGGCGATGGGCAAAAGCGCCCAATTCCCGTTCCATGTATGGCTGCCCGACGCCATGGCGGGCCCGACGCCGGTGTCGTCATTGATGCACGCCGCCACGATGGTGACCGCCGGGGTCTATCTGCTCGGACGGATGTTCCCCTTCTACCAGTCGGACCTGTTCGCCGCCGACGTGAAGACATGGATCATCATCATCGGGTCGATCACCCTGTTTGCGATGGGGCTCCTCGCGCTCGTCCAGGACGACCTCAAGAGAGTGCTCGCATACTCGACCGTGTCGCAGCTCGGGTACATGACCGTGGCGATGGGCGCCGGGGCGTACACCGCCGGGCTGTTCCACCTGTTCACCCACGCCTTCTTCAAGGGCCTGCTCTTCCTCTGCGCGGGGTCGGTGATCCATGCGGTCCACTCGAACAACATGAGCGACATGGGCGGCCTGAGGAAGCCGATGCCCTGGACCTATCGGACATTCCTCGCCGGGTCCCTGGCGCTCGCCGGTATCTTCCCGCTGGCGGGGTTCTGGTCGAAGGACGAGATCCTCGCCTCGATCTCCTACGACGCCGGCCATGGGGGCGGCGCGATCGCCAGTGTCGTGCTGTGGATCGCCATCGCCGGGGCATTCGTGACCGCCTTCTACATGGCGCGGGCGGTGTACCTCACATTCTTCGGCGAGTACCAGGGCCAGGCTCATCCTCACGAGTCGCCGCGGGTGATGACCTACCCGATGATCGGCCTCGCCGGGCTCTCCATCGTGGGCGGCTTCGTCAACGTCCCCGGGCTGTTCACCGGGTTCACCGAGTGGCTGGCGGCTCGTCCGTTGCCGATGGGTGATCACCATGCCGAGTCGATCGACTTCGCGCTCGCCGCCACCGGCCTGCTGGTGGCGCTGGCCGGCATCGCAGCAGGCACCCGGGTCTGGCGGCGCGATGCCGCCACGCAGCGTGAGCGTGACCGGTTCCGCGTCCCGCTGCTCTACCCCCTCCTCGAGCACAGATACTTCGTCGACGACCTGTATCGGGTGGCCTTGACCGATCCGATCAAGGGTCCGGTGGCCCGGTTCATCGACTGGACGAACACTTACGTCATCGACGCCGTCGTCAACGCCTTTGGCGCCGTGGCCAAGGGTTTGGCGAGGGTCGTATATGGCGGCTTCGACCAGCGAGGCATCGACTTCGTCGTCAACGCGGTCGCGGGTGGAACCAATGAGGCGGGCGAGATGCTTCGCCGCACGACGACGGGTCGGGTGCAGCAGTACGCGGGGGCCCTCTTCGGTGGAGCGGTCCTCCTGGTGGTCGGCTTGCTGATCTTCACGTAGGAGGAGGACGAGCGCTATGGAGATGTTCGACGGCGGGTGGGGCCTCAGCCTCATCGTGTTCCTGCCCCTCGTGGGCGCGGGGTTGGTGCTCCTGCTGCCGAAGCGCCAGGAGAGCGCGGCGAAGGCCATAGCGCTCCTGTTCACGCTGGGGTCGTTGGGGGCGTCGGTGCTGGCGGTGGTGCGCTTCGACTTCGATGCGACCGAGCAGTTCCAGTTCGGCACGGACCTGTCCTGGATCTCGGCCATCGGCTCGCGCTATCACATCGGCATCGATGGCATCAGCATGCCGCTGCTCGTCCTCTCCACCCTGATGACCGTGCTGGCGATCGTGTACTCCTGGAACCACTGGCCGGAGCCGCACAACCCGAAGGCGTTCCTGGTCCTGCTGCTCCTCCTGGCGACCGGGATGAATGGGACCTTCGTCGCTCTGGACCTGGTGCTGTTCTTCATCTTCTTCGAGCTGGTCCTGCTCCCGATGTACTTCATGATCGGGATCTGGGGGGACCGCACGAAGATCCGGCTCCCCGGGTTCCGGCGCGAGGTGGAGACCCGGCTCTACGCGTCGATCAAGTTCTTCCTCTTCACCCTCTTCGGCTCCGCCTTCATGCTGCTGGGGTTCCTGGCCCTTTACTTCAAGAGCGATCCGCACACCTTCGACATGGCCCGTCTCGCCGAGGCGGGCCAGATGGGCCTGTTCGACGGGACGTTCGGAGCCTGGGTGTTTGCCGCACTGTTCCTCGGCTTCGCGGTGAAGGTCCCGATGTGGCCCCTGCACACGTGGCTGCCCGACGCCCACACCGCGGCCCCCACCGTCGGCTCTGTGCTCCTGGCGGCGATCCTCCTGAAGCTCGGCTCGTACGGGTTCATCAGAATCAGCCTCCCCATCCTCCCCCAGCAGGCCCAGGACTGGGCCCCGGTGATCGCGGTGCTGGCGGTGATCGCGATCATCTACGGATCACTGGCCTGTCTGGCCCAGACCGACCTGAAACGGCTCATCGCCTTCTCGTCGGTGGGGCACATGGGCTTCGTGATGCTGGGGATCTCCACCCTCACCGATGTCGGCATCAATGCGGCGGTGATCGGCATGGTCGCCCATGGGGTGATCACCGGGATGCTGTTCTTCCTCGCCGGGTCGATGCAGCACCGGTACCACACGAGGGAGATCGCCCGCCTCGGCGGGAACATGAAGCTGATGCCGGTAATCGGAGGGCTGCTCGCCTTCACCGCGATGGCCTCGCTGGGGCTGCCCGGGCTTGCCGGGTTCTGGGGGGAGTTCATGGCCCTGCTCGGGTCGTTCAACCCCCTCGACGGGTTGAGCCTGACCGTGTTCCGGTCGGCGATGGTCGCCGGCGCCATCGGGACGGTGCTCACCGCCGGCTACATGTTGTGGATGCTCCAGAGGGTGAATCTCGGCGAGCCATCCGATGAGTGGTCGGGCCACGATCTCCATGACGCCGACGGGTTCGAGCTGGCGGCATGGGTCCCCCTGGTCGTGGCGATCTTCGCCATCGGGGTGTTCCCCAAGATCGTCTTCGGCGCCACCAACGATGCAGTCTCCGAGCTGGTCCGCCGAGCGTTCGGGGGCTGAGTGTTCGACTATCACGCACTCGCCCCGGAGCTGATCGTCGGCATCACGCTGCTGGCGACGGTCGTCGCCGATCTCGTGCTGCCCGAGCGGCTCAAGCACCTGGTGGGCGTCACCGCGGTGCTGGGTCTGGTGGCGGCGGCGATCCCGCTGCTGACCATCGCCTTCTGTGGCGACATCACCGGCTGCACCGACACCGGCACGCGGGTGCTCTTCGGCGGGTCGTATGTGATCGATGATTTCGCTCTGGTGCTCAAGGGCTTGTTCATCGTCTCCGGGGTGCTCTCGCTGCTGCTCTCGGTCGGCTACCTGGAGAGCGACGATTACTACCAGGGCGAGTTCTATTTTCTGCTGCTGGCCTCGGTCGCCGGGGCGCTGGTCATGGCGTCGGCCCGGGACCTGATCACCATCTTCGTGGGGCTCGAGCTGGTGTCGGCGCCGGCATTCCTCCTCGCCGGATGGCGCAAGGGCGACCTGCGCAGCAACGAAGCCTCGTTGAAGTTCTTCTTGACCGGGGTGTTGTCGGTCGCGGTGATGCTGATGGGCATGTCGCTCGTCTACGGGATGACCGGGCAGCTCACCTTTGCCGGGATCGCCTCGGCCGCGGCTGGGGTCGGCGGGGAGCCGGCCTTCATGCTCGGAGTGGTCTTCGTGCTCATCGGCTTCGCATTCAAAGTGTCGGCGGTGCCGTTCCACTTCTGGGCGCCCGACACCTACCAGGGGGCGCCCACTCCCGTGGCGGCGTACCTGTCGGTGGGATCGAAGGCCGCCGGCTTCGTCGGCCTCCTCACGCTGTGCTATCAGGCCTTCTCCACGGTCCCGCAGATCTGGGGCCCGATCCTTTGGGTGCTCGCCGTGGCCTCGATGACGGTGGGGAACCTCATCGCCCTCCGGCAGACGAACATCGTCCGGCTGCTGGGCTACTCGTCGATCGCCCAGGGGGGATTCATCCTCGT
>JAUYIV010000299.1 GCA_030688105.1 Actinomycetota bacterium
GCAGGTTGTAGAGCGAGGGGAGGAAGATCTTCTTTACGATCCCAGCGTCGGCAAGGGTCTTCTGCCCGAAGATCGTACCGAGCACGGAAAACAGTGTGAGGGCGCCGGCGGTGACCAAGAACACAAAGGGCCCGAGCAGGCTGAAGTCGTCCTCGAGGCGGTCGCGGAACCGTACGACGAAGTACGCCGCGGTGGTCATCACCAGGGCCCAGAGGCCGAGAGCCGACTGCGCCAGGAGGTCGGCGAGGAACCCGGCGAAGAACCCGAGCCCCAGGGCGTATTCGGCAGGGAGATGCCGCGAGTACGCGATCACCACGAGCAGGACCAGAGCCGGCGCCGAGTCGAACGGCCGAATCCGGGCAAAGAGCGTCGTCTGGATCGCACCTGACACCACGACCACCACCAACGCGAGGACGATCCGGCGCCCCCTCACGGCGTCGTCCCCCCGACGGTCGTAGTCGTCGTCGACAGCGTCGTCGTCGTGGGGGGCGAGTCGTCTGATTCGCCCTCGGCGGGGCCTCCCGGATCGGCGGGCACGCCGGTGGGAAGGCGGTCGAAGTCGTCGAGGTCGTCGACCCCGGCCTCGTCGCGTGTGAACACGAGCACCTTCACGAAGTCGATACGGGTCACCCCGGCAACCGGGCTGGCGGTGGTGGTCAGGAAACCCACTTCCGATCGGGCGGCGACCGTGACGGTGGCCACCGGGATTCCTGCCGGGAAGCGACCGTCGGCGGTGATGAGCACGTCACCGACGACGACAGCGGTGTTGGTGCTGAACATGCGCAGGTCCATGGCACCGCTGCCCCGACCCCTGAGCACCCCGGTCTCGCCCGTGCGTTGCACCCGCACCACGATGTTCACCGTCGGATCCGTGATCAGGCGGATGCGGGCGACCGACCCGGTGACGGCCACGACCCGGCCGATGAGGCCCGCCTGGTCGATCACGGGCATGTCGACCCCGACGCCGTCGTTGCTGCCCTTGTCGATCACCCTGAGGTGGTCGAACTCGGAGACTCCCACAGCGACCACCTGGGCGGTGATCGAGTCGAGGTCCTGGGGTGGCTTGACGCCGAGGAGTGCCTCCAGCTCGTCGAGCCGCACCTGGAGACCCTCGGTCTCCTGGAGCTCACGCTCGAGCTCCGCCACCCGTACCCGCAGCTGCAGGTTCTCCTGACGGAGGCTGAACATATCCGAGATGTTCTCGAAGAAATCTGCGACCGGGCGGGTCGCCGCCGCAACGGCGCGTTGCACCGGGGCGAAGGCGGCCTGGGTGCCATCGCGCAGCGTCGCGCCGATGCCCTCCCCGGAGGCGCGCAGGTCGATCGTGACCAGCGTGAGCGACAGCACGATCAGCGCGATGAAGACGCCTGTCGTCCGGTCGAGGTTGCTCGGCCGCCACATCGCGGCCTCCTCGTACTAGATCCCGCCGGCCGTCGTCGTCAAGACCTCTTGGAGCATGTCGAACTCTTCGAGGCAGCGCCCGGAGCCGATCACGACAGAGTGCAACGGTCGGTCGGCGGTGATGACGGGAGTGCCCGTCTCGTTGGCGATCCTGACGTCGAGGCCGCGGAGGAGGGCGCCGCCGCCGGTGAGCACGATGCCCCTCTCCATCACGTCGGCGGCCAGCTCGGGCGGGGTCTTGTCCAGGCAGAACTTGACGGCGTCGACCACGCCGACGACCGACTCTTCGATCGACTCGCGCACTTCGGCGGCGGTGATGACCACGGTCTTGGGAAGACCGGTGACTAGGTCACGGCCGCGGATCTCGGCGTTCGGCTCGTCCGAGAAGGGCCAAGCGGAGCCGATGGCCATCTTGAGCTGCTCCGCGGTGCGGTCGCCGAGCAGGAGGTTGTACTCCTTCTTGACCCAGTTGACGATCGCCTCGTCGAGCTCGTCACCCCCGACACGGGCACTGCGCGACACCACGATTCCCCCCATCGAGATGACGGCGACCTCGGTGGTGCCCCCGCCGATGTCGACGATGACCGAGCCGGTCGGCTCGTGGATCGGGAGATCCACCCCGATGGCCGCGGCCATGGGCTCTTCGATCGTGTAGGCCCGACGGGCGCCGGCGTGGTACGCAGCCTCTTCGACGGCCCGGCGCTCGACGCCGGTGATGCCGGAGGGCACACAGATGATGATTCGCGGTCGGGCCCAGCGCCGCGGCTGCACTTTCTTGATGAAATAGCGCAGCATCTTCTCGGTGATGTCGAAGTCGGCGATCACGCCGTCCCGCAGGGGCCTGATCGCCTGGATGTGGGAAGGGGTGCGCCCGATCATCCGCTTCGCCTCGAGCCCGACTGCCAGGGCGCGGTTGTCGCGCGTGTTTATGGCCACCACCGAAGGCTCATTGAGGACGATGCCCTGGCCGCGCACATACACGAGGGTGTTCGCGGTTCCGAGATCGATCGCCATGTCACGGCTCGCCAGCGACATCAAGCCGGTCGCCATATCCGCCCCTGCTGGAGTGCGAGGAGTGTAACCCGCCGGGGAATTAGAGCACGCGCGGGGTCGGAGTGGATGGCTGGAAAGGCCCGATCAACCCTCAGTTCAATGCTCTTCGGCCGCAGCTCCTCATCGGATCAGATGTCAGATGTCAGATATCAGATGCCGGTCGGCGAGCAGTTGCGGGAGGCGGGGGGCGGTAAGTCATGGCTCTTCGGCCGCAGCTCCTCAGTCGAAGAAGAGCGAGAGCTCGCGTTCCGCGCTGACCGCCGAGTCCGATCCGTGGACGATGTTCTCCGTGATCACGGCTCCGTAGTCCCCGCGGATCGTGCCCGGCGGGGCTTCCAGGGGATTCGTCGGGCCCATCACCACCCGGGCGACGGCAACCGCAGCCGGGCCGGACCATTCCATCGCCACCACGGGGCCGCCGGTGATGAACGCGACCAGCTCTCCGAAGAACGGCTTCTCGCGATGCTCGGCATAGTGCCGTTCGGCCATCTCCTCGGGGATCGTCAGCATCCGCAACCGGCGCAGGGTGAGGCCCTTGCGGTCGAGACGGGAGATCACCTCCCCGACGAGCCCGCGCCGAACCCCGTCGGGTTTGTCCATGACGAACGTCGTTTCCATGTCCTCGTGTGCGATAGGCGGGGGCGGATGGTACCGGCTCGTCACCCGTTCCCCGTTCCCCGTTACCCGTTCCCCGTTCCCCGTTACCCGTTCCCCGTTTCCCGTTGGCTGTCGCACCGGGCCGCACGCTGTCTCCGCCGCCCCCTCCGTCTGCCGGGCTTCGCCCGACATCCGCCTCCCCCGGAACCTGGGGGAGGACGCGCAATTGAAGCTCGTCGCCAATCGCCAGTCGCCAGTCGCCAGTCGTGGCCGAACGCCGCGAGGCCTCAGACAATCCCCAGGGCCCTCCGGGCCTCCGCCACGACGTAGATCGAGCCGGTGATCAGCACCGGGCCGCCCGAGGCCATGGCGGCGGCGATCGCGGCGGCGACCGACGGATGGGCCTCGGCGGGGACATCGAGATGCTCGCGGGCGGCGCCGGCCATCGACTCGGCGGCGAGCGCTCGAGGCGAATCGGCCGCGGCGGCGTGCACCTCGCGAACCAGGCCGCGAAGGTTGCCGAGCATCCCAGAAATGTCCTTGTCGGCCATGGCGCCCAGCACCGCGCTCCACTCCCGATCCGGGAACTCCTCCTTCAGGGCCGCGGCGAGAATCGCCATCCCATCGGGATTGTGGGCGCCGTCGGTGAGGATCAGCGGATCTCTCGCCAGCACCTCCATTCGTCCCGGTGAGGTGGCCGTCACCGCCGCCTCCCGCACGGCGGCCTCGTCGAGCTGCCGGTCGAACAGGGCTTCGACCGAAGCCACTGCGGTGGCGAAGTTCGTCACCTGATGCCGGCCGTGGAGCCGCAGCTCGAGCCCCCGATAGGCCGCATAGGCCCCCTCGATGTCGAAGCTCCAGCGTTCGCCGACCCGATGCGGCTCGCTGACCACGAACTCCTCACCGAGGCGGAGCCAGCGGGCCCCCCGTTTGCGGGCCTGCGTCTCGGCGACGACCAGGGCCTCGGGCACGAGATTTCCGGTGACGAGCACCGCTCCGTCGTCGAGGATCGCCAGCTTCTCGGCAGCGATCTCCGGGATGGTCGTGCCGAGATAGTGGGTGTGTTCGAGCCCGATGTTCGTCACCACGGCCACCGACGAGGTGGCGGCGTTGGTGGCATCGAGGCGTCCGCCCAGACCCGTCTCGATTACGCCAACGTCCACGGTGCGCTCGGCGAACCATGCGAACGCAAGGGCGGCGGTGAGCTCGAAGTAGGTGATGCCGTCACCGGTCCGCGCCTCGAGGAGATCGACGATGGGAGCGATCTCCGCCATCGCCGCGGCGAACTCCGCAGGGGTCATCGGGAACCCGTTCAACTGGTAGCGCTGTTCGACCGTGTCCAGGTGCGGCGACGTGAAGAGCCCGGCGTCGAGACCATGCGCCGCGACCAGCGTGGCAGCCATTCGGGCGGTCGACGTCTTCCCATTCGTCCCGGCGACGTGGATGATCGGATAGGAGGTCTCGGGATGGGCGAGCATGTCGAGCAGTCCCGAGATCCGCTCCAGACCGGGCTTCACCCCGCGGCCGATGTGGCCGTCTAGATAGGCGATGGCGTCGGCGTAGTCCGTCGCGACCCCTATCCGAGCGCGGCGCGCCGCAGGTCGAGCTCGGCGAGCGTCGACTCGAGCTCGTCCACCCGCGCCCGTTCCTTGTCCACGACGGCCGCCGGCGCCTTGGAGACGAACTCGGCGTTGGCCAGCTTCGCCTTCGAGCGGTCGAGGGCCGAGCGCGCCTCGGAGATCTCCTTCTCCAGGCGTTCCCGCTCGGCGTCGGGGTCGACCACGCCCATAAGCGAGATGAAGGCCTGGACAGAACCCGCTCCGATCGGTGCGTGGTTCTCTCCCGGCGCCTCTCCCACGACCTTGGGCGACACCGATGCCAGGGCCTCGAACTGCCGCCGCCACCAGTCCGCGGCGATCCCCTCGGCATCCACGATCGACACTTCGAGGGGATGCCGGGGCGAAAGGCCGTGCTCGGCGCGGAATCGGCGCACTCCGACGACGAGATCCTGGAAGACCTCGAAGTGGGGCGGCTCATCGATGACGGGAGGCCGGGGCCATGGTGCGGCCGCCAGAAAGCCATCCCCCACCAGGTGCGACCACAGCTCCTCGGTGACGAAGGGCATCACCGGGTGGATGATCTTGAGGATGTCACGCAGGACGACGCCCAAGGTGGTCCTGGCCACCGAGGCGTCGGCGTCGCGAAGAGCCGCCTTGGCGAGCTCGATGTACCAATCGAAGGCCTCCGACCATGCAAAGTTGTATGCCGTGGCGTAGGCGTCGCTGAAGCGATACTCGTCGAGCATCGCATCGATCCGGGAGGTCGCGTTGTGCAGCCGGGCAAGGATCCAGCGCGCCTCGGGACCGGGATCATCGGGATATCCGCCGTCGGCTGGAACCGTCCCGACCCCGAGATGTCCCAGGGCGAAACGGACGGCGTTCCACAGCTTGTTGCCGAACCGTCGGGCGGCGTCGACCCACTCCTCCTGGAAGGGGACGTCGTGGCCAGGGGCGGCGGCCTGGATGAGGGCAAGCCGCAGGGCATCCGCCCCGTGCCTCTCGACGACGTCGAGAGGATCGATGGCATTGTCGAGCGACTTCGACATCTTCCGCCCGTCGTCGGCCCGGACCAGGCCGTGGATCACGACGTCGGGGAACGGCTTGCGACCGGTGAAGTGGATCCCCAGCTTGATCATCCGGGCAACCCAGAAGTAGATGATGTCGAACCCGGTCACGAGCACCGCATTCGGATAGAACCGGCGAAAGTCCTCGGTGTCCTCCGGCCAGCCCAGTGTGGAGAAGGGGAACAGCCCGGAGGAGAACCAGGTGTC
>JAUYIV010000302.1 GCA_030688105.1 Actinomycetota bacterium
CATCGTCGGCGGACTGGCGGTGATCTCGCAGAACGTCGAGAACCAGCTCGATGCCCTCGCCTTCAACCCCTTCGTGCAGCGGCTTTCGGGAGCGAATCGATATGCCACCGCCGCCGAGCTCTCCGAGGCGACCTTCCCGACCTCGGGGAAGTTCCCGAGGGTGTCCTATGAATCCAGTGCCAATATCAACAACGGAACCGCCGGAATCCCCCAGGACATCCTCGTGGTGACCATCCAGGCACCGGACCAGGGGATTCTGGTGATCC
Organism: Actinomycetota bacterium; assembly: GCA_030688105.1. GTDB lineage: Bacteria > Actinomycetota > Acidimicrobiia > Spongiisociales > UBA11373 > JAUYIV01. Next base: position 267 of record JAUYIV010000302.1, read on the forward strand.
AGGCCGGAGCCGAAATGTTCTCGGCGGGAGCAGTGGTCACCTGCTGGCTATGGCTCGAAGTCAACACCAATCCCATCGAAGGCTCGTTCCGTTCCACCACGCTCGCGAACGAGGCCGGCGACTGTGCCCCTCAGGTGGCGATCGCCGTCGGCGCCGGTATTCACACCGTCGGAGTCAGGGTCAACCAGGACGCCAACCTGTCCATCGGCGAGGGATCGCTCATCGTCCAATGGATGCCGTTCGCGAACTTCGGGCAGCTTCCGATTCCATAGGTCCGGTCAGGGGTCTCGACCGAACCACGAGGTCGCCGAAGAGCGACAGCCGAACCAAGGAGCCCGCCCCGTGCGCAGCCGGCATCCGATCAAGCCGGCAGCGCACCGGGGCTACTGCCGTCACCTCCTCGCTGGACCCACCCCGTTGGGCACGATGGTCCGGCGCTGTGGTCTATGGGGTGGAAACGGCTCCGCAGCGTCGCCCGCTCCGCGCAAACCGCGGTTCGAAACTCGAGCTCTCGGTTTCGTGCGGCGCTTAGCCCCACACAGACCCGACTCCGCCATCACTGAGTGCCTCACGAACGCCGATCAGCCGACCGATGGCGCAGAGCCCTCCCCATTCCGTAGGCTCGGGTGCAGTCGCAGGAGGAGGCGCACTCGTGTTGTCGACCGTACCCATTCGTCGTGAGCTGCTCGCCTGGTTGCTGGCGCTCACCCTCGCTGTCACCCAGCTCGTCACGTTTCAATCCCGGCAGGCCGATGCCGGGGTAATCGTGGCAGCTGCTCCCGAGACGCAGGTGGTCTATATCGCCACCGGCGAGAACTTTCCCGACGCCCTCGGGGCGGCGGCGGTCGCCGCCGTAGGGCTCGGCCCGGTGCTCCTTGTCCAGCAGAACTCGATACCACAACCGACCCTCGATGAGCTGAATCGCCTCGAGCCGAGACGTGTCGTCATCGTCGGCGGGCTGGCGGTGATCTCTCAGGCCGTCGAGAACCAGCTCGACGCCCTGGCCTTCAACCCCTTCGTGCAGCGGGTTTCGGGAGCGAATCGATATGCCACCGCCGCCGAGCTGTCGGAGGCCACGTTTCCGACGTCGGGGAAATTCCCGCGGGTGGCGTTCGCAGTGAGTGACGGCTTGGGCGCCGGCCCGGCCGGAACCGTTCAGACCCTGTTCTCGGTCGCCATCGATGCGCCAGACAATGGCATCCTCGTGATCGACGCCGGGGCCGACATCTTCACGGTCGGCGGGGCCGTCATCACGTGCTGGATATCGCTGAACACCGAGGGCAACCAGCTCGAAGGCTCCTTCCGGTCGACCGCGATCGACGTAGGCGAGAGCGACGACTGCTCGACTCAGGTGTCGGTGACCGTCCCCCTCGGAGAACACGAGGTGCTCTTCCGAGTCAACCAGGACGCCGCCACCACGATCGGGGAGGGCTCGATCACCGTGCAGTGGATGCCGTTTGGTGCCTTCGGCGAACTTCCGAACCCGGCCGGCTAGCAATCACCGGCGGCAGGCTACGCGCGGGCAGCGGGCAGCGGCTCCCCCAAACTCTGCTGGACTATGAGGAGATGGACGCCGAGTTCACCGACAGCCTCCCGTTGATCGCGCTGCTCCTCGGCCTGATATTGCTGGCCGTCTTGCTCGCCGCCACCGAGGCCGCCCTGCTCCGGGTCTCACCGATCAAGGCGAGGATCCTCGCCGATCAGGGCGACCGCAGATCCGCCCGAGTGGTTGCGATGGTCGAAGACCTCCCACGCGTCTTGAATGCGGTGCTCCTCGTGGTACTGCTGACCCAGATCGGGGCAGCCACGATGGCCGGCTACATAGCCGACCGCCACTTCGGCAATCTCGGTGTGACCCTCACCTCCGTCGGGCTGACCCTCGTGATGTTCGTGTATGCCGAGGCGATCCCGAAGACGATCGCCGTGCGTCACCCGCTCGCGGTGGCCCGCTTCGTGGCCCGGCCGGTCGGCCTCATCGCAGCGACGGTCCGTCCGGTGGTGGGCGTCCTCGTCTGGCTCGCCGACCTGCAGGTCCCGGGCAGTGGAGTGATGACTACGGCGGCAGTGACCGAGACCGAGCTGCGTCGGCTCGCCGCCGACGCCGAGAAGGCCGGCGAGATCGAGCCCTCCGACTTCGACCTGATCGAGCGGGCATTCCGCATCGGGGATGCCTCCCTCGCAGAGGTGGTCGTGCCCCGCACCGAGGTGGTGGCGATCCCGATCCACCGGGGCATCGCCGGCGCATTGGAGATGGCCCTCACCTCGGGCCACCGCCGCCTCCCGGTCTACGAGTCGAGCCTCGACGACGTCACCGGAGTCGTCCGCCTCCGCGATCTCGCCGCCGCGGTCGCCGAGGGCGAAGAGGCGACCGTCGAGACACTCCAGCAGCCGGCGCTCTTCCTACCGGAGAGCCGCCGGGTCATCGACGCGCTCCGCGACATGCAGGAGGAGGGGACCACGATGGCGATCGTCGTTGACGAACACGGGGGCACCGCGGGGATCGTCACCATCGAGGATCTGGTCGAGGAGCTGGTCGGCGGGGTGGCCGACGAAGAGGAGCAAATCCCCGACATCCGCCCGATCGGCCCCGGCCGATGGATGGTACGGGGGTCGACCGACATCGACGACCTCGAGGTGGCGGTCGGCGTCGAGTTCGAGCGACGCGGCTTCCACACCGTGGCCGGCTTGGTTCTCGACGCCACCGGGCGCATCCCCCGGCCCGGCGAGGAAATAGCGGTGGGCGGGCACCGGTTCAGGATCGCCGAGGCGAGCCGCAGAAGGATCCGGCTGGTGGAGGTGAGGGAGTAGCTGCCCGCTGCCCGCTGCCCGCTGCCCGCTGCCCGCTGCCCGATACCCGCTGCCCGCACGACGCGTCAGTGTTTGAGGGTCTGATTCAGTCGGCTCAGCATCGACCGAACCCTT
>JAUYIV010000304.1 GCA_030688105.1 Actinomycetota bacterium
GGGCGCGGTCGACCTCCTCCGGGGTGATCAGGACGGTGGTCGATACGCCCACCCTTCCCGACGAGGAGATCTCCAGGGAGAACGCGGCGGCGGCCTCGTTGTCGGGCAGATCGGCGATCAGGACGACGTCCGCGTCACCGAAGGCGAAGTAGAACGCCTCGACCGTGCCGCCGAGGTTGGCGATCGCAGAGGTGACGACGTCGCGCCGCGCGGTGCCGCCCTCGGCGATGATGCCGGCGACTCCCTCCGCGGAGAGCGACGCCTCGAACATGTACTTGGGCATCGGCAGTCCCTCCTCGTGATGAGCCCCGAATCTACGCCGTTGCCCGGGTGCGTGACGTTCATGGTTCGACGAGCGCGGGTGCCACCCGGCGGCCCATGGCCAGAGCGATGCCTCGCAGCTGGTCCATGGTCTCGCTGAAGCCGTCGATGGTGAGGCTCTGTCTTCCGTCGCTGAGGGCGGCCTCGGGCCGGTCGTGGACCTCGACGAGGATCCCATCGGCTCCGACGGCGACCGCGGCGCGCGCCAGATCGGGCACCAGGCTCCGTTCCCCGGCGGCGTGGCTCGGGTCGACGATCACCGGGAGGTGGGACCGCTGCTTGAGCACGGGGACCGCGGAGATGTCGAGCGTGTTCCGGGTGGCGGTCTCGAAGGTCCTGATCCCTCGCTCGCAGAGCACGACCCGCGAGTTGCCCGCCGATACCACATACTCGGCGGCCAGGAGCAGCTCCTCGACGGTCGAAGAGATCCCTCGCTTCAACAACACCGGGCGCTCCTGCTCCCCCGCCGCCGAGAGCAGGCGGAAATTCTGCATGTTGCGCGCCCCCACCTGGAGCATGTCGGCGTAGCGCCCCACCAGGCCGACATCCTCGGGAGCGACCACTTCGGTCACCACCGGCAGCCCGGTCTCGGCCCCCACTTGCGCCAGGAGGGCGAGACCCTCCTCTCCCAGCCCCTGGAAGCTGTACGGCGAGCTGCGCGGCTTGAAGGCGCCGCCGCGCAGCATGCGGGCTCCGGCCGCCGAGACCGCGGTGCCCACGGCCCGCATCTGTGCGGCGCTCTCCACCGAGCACGGTCCGGCCATCACCACGATCTCGTTTCCCCCGATCACGACGTCACCCACCCGAACCTCGGTCGTGTCGGGGTGGTGCTCTCTGGAGACATGGGGATACGGCGGCGCCACCGCCCTGATCTCGATCACACCGGGCATGGCGCCGATCGTCTCGGCGAGGGCCTGGGCCTCGGCGTCGATGAGGCCGATGTGGGTCTCGTCGCCGACGACGCTCACCAGCAGCCGGCCGCCTCTCGCCTCGATGAGGCGAACGACCGCGGCCTTGTCTCTCAGCGAGCAGCCGGGGCCGAGCACGACGATCACGCGGGCACCTCGCCGTTCCTGAGCCCTCTGAGAAACTCCCCCGGATCCTCACCGCCCTCGATCACCTCGATCAGCGCGCTCCCCACCACCACGCCGTCCACCAATCGAGCCACCGCGGCCACCTGGCGGCGGCTCCTGATCCCGAACCCGGCGAGAACGGGAAGCCTCGCGGCGCGTTTCACCCTCGCCAGGTGGTCGAGATCGCCCGGATCCAGGTCGACCTGGCCGGTGACACCGGTGGTGGTCACCGCGTAGACGAAGCCGGCACTGGCGGCGGTGAGTCGTTGGAGCCGCGGCGGCGGCGTGGTCGGCGCCACCATCTGCACCAGCGCCCGGGAGCCCGGCGCCAGGGCCTCCCGGATCGGCTCGCTCTCCTCGAGCGGCAGGTCGGGGACGATCAGCCCCGCGACGCCCGACCGGGCGAGCGAGGAGGCCAAGCGCTCGAGCCCGTGGATCAAGAAGGGGTTGTAGTAGCCCATGAGGAGCAGCGGCGCCTCGAGATGGCGATGCTCGGCCTCGAGCAGATCGAAGATCCACTCCAGGGTCACGCCGGCACTCAGCGCCGCCCGGTTCGAGGCCTGGATGGTGAGCCCGTCGGCCATCGGGTCGGTGAAGGGCACACCCACCTCCACGAGGTCGGCGGCGGCGGCGACCGATCTCAGGATCTCGGGAAAGGCCTGGCGACTGGGAAAGCCCGCGGTCACGTAGGCGCAGAGCGCCGGGCCCGCCGACGCCTCGATGGCCGCGGTGATCGCCGCCGCTCCGGAGCCCTCAGACATGATGCGCCCCGTCTGCCAGCACCGCGAGGTCCTTGTCCCCCCGTCCGGACAGGCCGACCACGACGCGGCCACCCCGGTTGCGTCCGGCCCATCGCTTGGCGCCCGCCAGGGCGTGCGCCGACTCCAGCGCCGGGAGGATGCCCTCGGCGGCGCTGCACTCTCGAAGTGCCTCGAGCGCCTCCCGGTCGGTCACCGACTCGTAGCGGGCCCGCCCCAGGTCGCGGAGCAGGGCATGCTCGGGCCCGACCCCTGGGTAGTCGAGGCCGGGGGCGATCGAATGGGTCTCCACGATTTGGCCGTGCGCATCCTGGAGCAGCGGCGTCATCGCTCCGTGCAGCACCCCGGTGGTTCCCCTCGCCAGGCTGGCCGAGTGCGGATCGCCCTCACCGCCTCGACCACCGGCTTCGATGCCGAGCAGCTCGACGCCTTCGTCGGCGAGGAACCCGCGGAACAGTCCGATCGAGTTCGACCCGCCCCCCACACAGGCGACGGCCACGTCAGGCAGCCCCCCGGCCCGGACCACCTGCTCCCGGGCCTCCTCACCGATCACGGTCTGCAGCCGGCGCACCAGCCACGGGTAGGGGTGGGGACCGACCACCGATCCCAGCAGGTAATACGTGCCCACCGGGTCGGCGACCCAGGCACGAAAGGCCTCGTCGATGGCGGCTCGCAGCGTCTGGTCCCCGGCCTCCACCAGGCGCACCTCGGCGCCGAGCAGCCGCATCCGCTCCAGGTTCGGTGCTTGACGGCGGGCATCGACCGCTCCCATGAAGATGGTGCACGGCAATCCGACCCGGGCCGCGGCCGCCGCCGTGGCCACCCCGTGCTGGCCCGCCCCGGTCTCAGCGACGATCCGCTTGGCACCGAGCCGCCGGGCGATCAGCGCCTGGCCCACCGCGTTGTTGATCTTGTGTGCCCCGGTGTGGCAGAGGTCTTCCCGCTTCAGGAACAGCGCCACCCCCCATGCCTCTCCGAGCGAGCCGGCCGCAGTCAGCGGCGTCGGCCGTCCCACGAAGTCCCGCAACTCACCGGCCAGCTCGGCGAGGAACCCCTCGTCGGCGAGCAGCTCCACCGATCGGCGCTCCAGCTCGATGAGGATCTCCATCAGCGTCTCGGGGACGTACCGGCCCCCGTAGGGCCCAAAGCGTCCCGCCGGGGGCGGACCGCCTTCGATGAGGTCGCGCAGGCTCGTGGCGATCGGTGTCGTCATGCCGTCATTCCCCGCTCCGCCTCCCGGACCGCGGCGACGAACGCCCGAATCAGGCCGGCATCCTTGACGCCGAGCCTCGACTCGACGCCACTGCTCACGTCCACCCCGAAGGGCCGGGCCGTCCGAATCGCATCCCCGACGTTCTCCGGGGTGAGGCCGCCGGCCAGAATCATCCGCCCCCGCTCTCCGACGCCCCGGGCCCGCCGCCAGTCCACCGCCTCACCCATCCCGCTGCGGGCGCCCTCATAGACGAACCTCGCCGCGGTGCCGACGGCCAGGTGGGCGTCGATCGAGGCCTCGATGCCGGGAGCCTCGCGGAACACCGGGAGATGGCGCGCCCCGGCGTCATCGAGCCGGGCATCGTGCTCGGCCTGGACGAGATCCGGTTCGAATTCGCGCAACAGCGCCTCCATCTCCTCCGGGCCGGGGTGCCGCAACACCGCCACCCGCTCGACGCCGCCCGGGATCCCGACGACGATGGCCGATGCCTCTGCCGGCGTCACCCGGCGCACCGACTCGGCCATGACGAAGCCGAGTGCGTCCGCACCGGCGACGACGGCCGCCAGGGCGGTCTCGGCGTCGCGGATGCCACAGATCTTCACATGCACCCTCATCGCGCCAACCCGGTCGAAACCGCGGTCTCGCCGGCGGCGATCAGCCGCCGCACCGTCGCCGCGGGGTCCCCGCTGGTGGCCACCGCGGTGCCGACGAGCGCGAGGCGATACCCCGCGAGGGCGGCGCCCATGGCGTCTCCGGCCGTGGCGATCCCGCTCTCCGCCACCGCCGGCAGGCGGTCGGGGAGGAGCGGGGCGAGCCGGGCGTGCCTCCGCCGATCCACCTCGAGGGTGGCCAGGTCGCGGGCGTTCACCCCCACGAGCACGGCCCGGTCGAAGACCGCCGCGGCCGACTCCAGATCCGACTCGTCGAACACCTCGACCAGGGCGAACATCCCCAGCCCGATGACCAGGTCGGTCATCTCGACGAGGAGGGACGACTTCACGATCCTGGCGATGAGAAGCACCCCGGATGCCCCCGCGGCCCTCGCCTCGACGACCTGGATCGGGTCGACCAGGAAGTCCTTGCGCATCACCGGCAGATCCACCGCGGCCGAGACCGCCTCGAGATGTTCGACCGCCCCAGCAAAGACCGATGGCTCGGTCAGCACGGACAATGCCACGCACCCCGAGCCGGCCAGCGATGTGGCGATGCGCAGCACGGCCTCCCCGGAATCGGCGTGCGGCACCAGCTCGCCATCCGATGGGCTCGCCAGCTTCGGCTCGGCGATGAGGTCGAACCCCGTGTCGGAGAGCTCCAGAGGCCGCGCCGGAGCGGCGGCTCGGGCCCGCGCCATCAGCCGCGACTCACCCGGCGACTCGGTGACGCCATCGGCCCGGAGGCGACTCGATGCCGCCATCGCGGCCAGGAAGTCAGCCACGCGCCCGCTCCGTGAGCCGGTCGAGAAGTCGCCGGGCGGCGCCATCGTCGATCGCGGCGGCAGCGCGGGCCAGGCCGTGCTCCGCGTCCTCGCCAAAGAGCCGGAGCGCCAGTGCCGCTCCGAGGAGGACGGCATCCCGATGGGGCCCTCGCTCGCCATCGAGGACGTGGCGAAGCCGGCCGGCATTGTGCCCGGCGTCACCGCCCTCGAGGTCGGCCGCCGCGCAGCGGGGAACCCCGAAGTCGGCCGGGTCCTCAATGGACTCACCGATCGATCCAGGGGTGACGTCGAACAGGTGGTAGGGGCCCACCGGCGGTGGGGCGTCCCATCCCGGCTCGCCGTGGATCACGAATGCCCGCTCGATGGGCATGCCGGAGAGCGTCATCGCCATCATTCGGGCGGTGGCCAGGTCGTAGGCGCCGATGACATGGAACGGTGGGGCTGCCGGGTTGGCGAGCGGCCCGGCGAGATTGAAGATCGTCCGAAACCCGAGGGCGCGGCGCACCGGGGCAATCGCCTTCATCGCCGGGTGGTACGACGGTGCGAACAGGAACGTGAACCCGGTCTGCGAGAACACCTCCCCGGCCCGCGTCGCCTCCCAGGGCAGGTCGAGGCCCAGCGCCTCGAGCACGTCGGCGCTGCCGCTCCGGCTGGAGATCGACCGGTTCCCGTGCTTGATGACGGGGACCCCGGCGGCGGCGGCGACGATG
>JAUYIV010000315.1 GCA_030688105.1 Actinomycetota bacterium
ACGGCAGGAGGAGCAGCAGGACGAAGAAGCCGAGGATCGGGACCCGCCACAGTCGTGAGTTTCGCCGCCGCAGCACCACCCACGACACCGCAACCAGTCCGGCGAGAAACGGCCAGGTGAACAGCCACACGCCCCCTGCACCGACCGAGAACCGCAACGACAGGTCGGGCAGGAGGTTGCGCCTCATGGCATAGAGGGTCTGTTCGAAGACCGGCGGGTCGAGCAGGACGAAGACCGCGAGTCCGAGGAGCATCGCAGGGAGCAGGGCCCGATCGGCAAGGCGTGCCAGGCGAGAGGCCCGATCGGTCCCCGCGGCCAGCAGGAGCCCGAGCGCGGCGACCAGCGCCACACTGTTGCCCAGCACCGGAGGCACCGGCCCCCGATCCCATTCGCCAGGTGCGTGGATCCAGAGGCCACCCAGGTACCAGGCGGCGAACACCGCCAGCACCGGTGCGGCGACCCGCCATCGCAACCCCATCGGGGCACCGGCGGCGGCGAACGGCACCAGGATCAGCGCCACGACGAGAGGCGCCTCGGGTCGGAAGAGGAGGCTCAGCGCCAGCGCCCACCCGGCGATCGTCGCCCAGGCCGGCTCGTCCTCGGCGAGCGCCAGCCAGATCCCCGCGATCGCCACCAGCAACAACAGCGCCACCTCGATGTGGGTGTTGATGTAGAAGGTGTGATACACGAGCCGGTTGGTAGAGAGCAGGAAGAGGGTGGCGGCGCCCACCAGCGACCACCTCAGGCGCGGCGTGAGCGAGCGCAGCCGAGACCAGGCGAACCAGGCGAAGAAGCCGAAAGCCGACGAGCCGAACATGGGGGACAAGAACGACGCGTACCGGCGCGGACCGAGCTCAGCCAGGGTCTGGAGGATGGGGAGCCCGATCTGGCGCTTGAGGATGTCGTCGGGAGGGATCTCGGCCAGGCCGGAGGGGAGCCTGATGTCGTAGGACACCAGCAGGTAGCGGATCGAGTCCGGGGTGAGACGGGTCAGGTGCTGGGTCCAGGCGATGGCCGCCACCATCGCGGTCCCGGCGGCAACGGCCCCCAGGATGATGAGCGACTCCAGGCCGAGTTGCCTCCGGACCCAGGCGAAGACGGTTCCCGCGACTCCCCCTGCGACTGTGAGCGCCAACGCGATCTCCACCTCGACAGTCCCCAGGACGAGAAGCAGCGCCAACCCGGCGACCAGGTAGATGCCTGCTCCGGCAGGAAAGGCCAGGGACACCAGCGCCCAAACGGGGAGCCTCCGGTGCAGCGGCGCCAGCACCCCGACCCCGGACACCGCGACGAGAACGGCGAGGCCGATCTCGGTCATCCGACCGGCACCGCCGCCACCGAGGTGGGGACGACCGCGTATCCGCCCCCCACCGACGCCAGCCAGAACACCTGCGTCGAAGGACCCGACACGATCCAGTACGACTGCGGTGTCTCCCCGGTGAGTACCCGGCCGGTGCGGGTCCCGAGACCGGCGAGCAGCGCCTCGCCATCGGGCGAGAAGTCATGGAACTCGACCGTGACCCCCGCCAGCCCTCTCGCCGTGTACGGGTCGACCCAGGAATCGAGCGGAACGACAAGGGTGCCGCCTCTCGCCACATCGCCGAGATCGACGTAGAAGCCGTACTGGTCCTCGGTGTAATCGTCGTCACGATGGATCAGGTGGGCGAGATCGCCGGCTGCGTGCTCCCACACCGGCCTGGACCCAAGGGGCACGAACCACATGCTGGCGAGATTGGCCGCGGTCCCGACCAGAAGCATCACCAGCATGAGAGGCGCGAATCGACGTCGCAGCCAGGACGTAGCCGCGGACCGCGCATGCTCGAACGTCGCACTCATCGAAGTGAACACGCTAGACAACGCGGTCGAATCCCCCCATCGAGACCGCGCTGCCGGCTGTTCGGATGTCGCACAACTACGATCCATCTCCTTGACCGCGACGCCCTCGCTCGCCGACCCCGAGTCGTTCTTCTCCACCGAGCCCTGGACCCTCGGTGTGATCGGGCTCGGCTACGTCGGTCTCCCCCTTCTCGTCACCGGCGCCCAGCGCGGGCTTCAGGTTGTCGGCTTCGACGTCTCGGAAGCCCGGGTCGCAGACCTGGTCGCCGGGCGGTCACCGGTAGAAGACGTGCCCGACGAGGCCCTGGAGAAGGCCGTCGCCGACGGGGCGGTGATGACCACCGACCGCGACCAGCTCCGCGACGCCGACGCGATCATGATCTGTGTCCCCAGCCCGCTGGGCCGGAACCGCCAGCCCGACCTCTCCTTCATCGAGTCGGCGGCGGACACGATCCGCCGGGTGGCACGCCCCGGCCAGCTGATCGTCCTCGAGTCCACGACGTATCCCGGCACGACCGAGGACTTCATCCTGCCGGCCGTCGCCGCTGCCGGGCTCACGCTCGATCGCGACGTCTGGGTGGCCTTCTCGCCGGAACGGGTCTCACCCGGCGATCCGATGAAGACGGGTGACATCCCCAAGATCGTCGGCGGGGTGACGCCGCTGTCGACGGCCGTCGCCACCGCGGCGTACCGCCGGATCGTCCCGTCGGTGCACCCGGTGTCGTCGAGCCGGGCCGCCGAGATGGCGAAGCTGCTCGAGAACACCTACCGGGCGGTGAACATTGCCCTCGTCAACGAGATGGCGCAGCTGGCCGCGGTGCTCGAGATCGACATCTGGGAGGTCATCGAGGCGGCCGCCACCAAGCCCTTCGGATTCCAACCGTTCTGGCCCGGCCCCGGGGTGGGCGGCCACTGCATTCCGCTCGACCCGCAGTACCTGGCGTGGCGGGCGCGAGAGGCCAAGTTCGCCACCCGCTTCATCGACCTCGCCGAGCAGGTCAACACCC
>JAUYIV010000318.1 GCA_030688105.1 Actinomycetota bacterium
TACACCACCAGCGGCCTTCCACCCTGATCCGAGCACGAGGGGCAGTCAACCAATACCAGTCTCGCGATTCTGTCAGTACCGGCTGTCATAGTGATCGGATGCCGGTTCTCTGCCCGCTCTGCGCCCGTAACAACGACACCCAGACCCATTGGCGCGACGATGGGATCAAGTTCGCGGTGTGCCTCGATCGCAGCCATGGGCCGGAGGGTTTCGTGTGGGAGCCGACTCCGCCGCCGGGAAGATCAATGCGCTCCGAGGGTCTGGGGTCCGAGCTGGGGGTCTGGGACAAGCTGCTGGAGGTAGTCGAACCAGGTGAGTTCCAGTCCTACGGCGTGGTGGAGGACCGTTTCGTGGAACGGTTCCCCGAGGAGACCCTGATCCTGGCCGAGCGGTTCGGTCACCGTTGGCGCTTCCCCGAACATCCGTCGTCGCAGTATTCGATGTCGGCCTATCCGATCGTGATCGGCCAACAGTTTGTCCGGGTCGATCTTCGCCAATCGACGCAGGTGCTGCTCTTCTTCAGCGATCCGGTCGAGAAGTTGGCGGATCCGTCTCGGATCGACCATTAGAAGCGGCGGGTGGCGTGAGCGCGGATCAACTCCTCGTCGAGAAGACGGGCCTCGCGATCGAAGTCGGTGAACTCCCGGAAAGTGCGGCTTTCGTACCGGACCCGAGCTGGTTCGTTTGCCGAGTAGATGATCCTTCCTTCTCGCACCACTCGGCCAGCAAGGGGTAGCGGCGCCTCGTTGAGGATTACGACCTCGACGAGGCGTCCGAGCGCGGCTGCCTTTTCGAGGTCACTGGCGCGACCGAACAGCACAGCGGGATAACAACGGTTCTCAGGTTCCCGCCACCCCGATGATCGCCTCGATGCTGCGCTCGACATCCTCGTCGGTGGTGGCCCATGACGAGACCGAGATCCGCATCGCTCGCCGCCCCTGCCACGTGGTCCAACCGGCCCAACAGGTTCCTTCGGCTTGGACCGCGGCCACGACCTCATCGGTGCGGGCATCGTCGCCGAAGGCGACCAAGACCTGGTTGAGCGCTATCTGGTTGAGGATCTCATAGCCGGCGTCGGACAGTCCCTCGGCGAATCGGCGGGCGTGGCGGCAACACCCTGCAACCAAATCGGCCACTCCCCTCCGTCCGAGCGAGGCCAATGCCGCCCACACCTCCACCCCTCGGGCCCGCCGGGATGACTCGGGGGTAAACCGCATCGGTTCCCGCGGTGCCTCCTGGATCAGGTAGGAGGCCTCGGCCGAAAACGGCGCCTCGAGATCGGCCGGATTGCGCACAAACACCAGCCCGGAGTCGTAGGGAACATTGAGCCACTTGTGGGCGTCGGTGGCCCAGGAGTCGGCGGCCCCGACTCCTTCGACCTGGTCCGCCTGGGCGGGTGAAGCAGCGGCCCACAGCCCGAAAGCACCATCCACATGCACCCAGGCACCGGCCCGACGGGCGGCCTCGATCAAGGGTAGAAAAGGATCGGAGGCGCCGGTGTTGACGTTCCCTGCCTGCAAACAGAGGATCGTCCGATCGTCCAGAGGCGGGAGGGCATCCGGAAGCATCCGGCCCTGGCCGTCGACCGCCACCCGCTCAACCCTGCTTCGGCCTAACCCGAGCATCCCCAGCGCCTTGAGGAGGGAGGCGTGGGCTTCGTCGCCCACCACGATTCGGATCGGAGGCGCGCCAATGAGGCCGTCGGCTTCGACATCGCATCCGGCTGCTGCCAGAACGCGGTGGCGGGCCGCCGCCAGGCCGGCGAAGTTGGCCATGGTGGCGCCGGTGACGAAGCCGGCCCCGGTCCCGGCCGGTAGGCCGAGCAGATCGACCATCCAGCCGAGAGCGATCTCCTCGAGTTTGGCTCCAACCGGCGAACTGACTCGCATCGCCGCGTTCTGGTCCCATGCTCCTGCCAGCCAGTTGGCGGCCAGAGCCGCCGGAAGGCTGCCGCCGGTAACGAAGCCGAAATAGCGGCGGCCGGCGCAGGCGATCGTCGCCGGGGAGCCGGCCGTGTCGAGGAGGGCGAGAACCTCACCCGGATCGGTGGGGTCGTCTGCCAGGGATCCGGCCAGGGAGCTCATCCCGGCGATGTCCGCAGCAGTCGGAGAAACGGGGCGGCCATCGAGGCCCTCGAGATATCGAATGGCGCGGCTGGCCGCGTCAAGAAGAAGATCGTGCATCGGCCGAAGCTAGCGGTTCACCTTCGGCTGCTCGTGACAGCTCCGGGGCGCCGCGGTCCCGGCTCTCCACAAATCTGGCGCACCGCTCCCGGATTCCGCGGGAGCCACCGGCCAAATTACAGGGGCAGTTCCTGGTCGACGCTGGTGGCGTCGCTGCGCCAGGCGGGGAAGCGGATGCCGATCGATAACTCCTGGATGGCGGCGGCCGCCATTGCCCACGAGTTGCCCGTCGTTACCCAGGACGATGACTTCGACGACGCTTCCGGTCTTCGGGTGATCAAGCTCTAGCCGACAGGCTGTCAGGGTGGCTGGTGACACCGTGGCGGCAGTCACCCACACCCCGGCCCGCTCCGCCCGCGGCATCCGCCGCCATACCCGACTGACCGATGGCTTCTCATCGAAGGTCGGGAGCCCGGTCCACACCGTCAGCCTCCCCGCCTGACGACAG
>JAUYIV010000333.1 GCA_030688105.1 Actinomycetota bacterium
GTTCTCGGTCTCGCTTGAGATTCCCGGCGGGACGCTTGGCGCTGTCGTCGCGCTGATCCTCTGGGCCTTCGGTTCCGGGAGCCGACCAGCTGATTCGTCATTCATGGCCCGACCTGAGACCCTGGATTCATGAACGGCGAACTGGCGCAAGTGGTGGCGCTCGTTTCCCACGGAAACGTCTGGCTGCATGGCCACGCGGACGCGGCCTCCCGTCTGGACCGGGATCATCCCGCCTTCGAGTATGTGCGCTCGGTGAGCTTCCGCCGGGTCGATCGCCCCCGAAACCGAACGCGTTCGGTCGCCGGCTGGTTCCGGGCGTTGGGGCGGGCCGGGGCGCGTCGCACCTGGGTTCTCACCGAGGTTCCTCGGTCGAGCATCCACCCGTCAGATGTCTCGGCCCATCAGCTGGTCGCCTTCGCCAACGCCGGAGGGTGGGCGATCGGTGTGGAGCAAGCCGATGAGGACGAATTGTGGACCGCGGCCTGGAAGTTCGCCTGCGGCGGAGTCTGGGAGGTCGAATACCGGGGCGTCTCGTTGGAGGCGCCGATCGCCTCGCTCCGCCCGGCCACGGACATCCCCAAGGCCACCGCCATCCTCGGAGCCGCGCTCGAGGGGATCCTGGCCTTTGCCACCGAGCACGCGATCCACCCCTGGGCCGGACACTTCCGGGAGGCGCTCGACGCCGAGGACGATGGGTTGGTCTCCGCGCTGCTGCCGCCGGCCGGATATACGGCGGAGGCCTGTCACCTGATGTCCGTCGCCGCCAAAGCCTGGGTCTTCGGCGGGATGGGCTCGTGGAACGATCTCGCGTTCTCGGGCTCCGACGAGGACCGGTACCGGGAGCTCACCTCGGCTCTCTACGCCGCGGTGCTCGAGGGCATCGCCGCCGCAGCAAACGCATTCCACCCCTCTGACATCTGAAGCCTGACATCTGACATCTGATTCAGGCGGCAATGGCGGCGCGGCGTTCGAGAACCCGTCTCAGCGCACCGACGACCTCGGGGTCGTAGTCGTATGCGGCGCCGCGGTGCAGGGTCTCGATCGCCTCGAGCGGCGATAGGCCGTTGTTCATCTCGCCGTCGTAGACGGCGGTGACCCGGAGGATCTTCGACGCCACCGGCAGGTGGGGGTCGCGCTCCTCACCCGGGCGCCGATAGGGGTGGTGCTGGGCGGCCACCACCTCGGCCACGCTCTCCAGATAGCGCGCCTCTGACATGATGGCCGCACTCCACCCCGAGACGTCGGAGAGGCTGTACGAGCCGGCGGCGACCGCGGGATTGGCGAGCACCACCCGGCCAAGGTCGTGGAGGAGGGCGGCGAACTCGAGCCGCTGCAGCATCGCCGCCGAGAGGCCGAGCTCGGCCCCGACCGCCACCGCGATGTCCGCCACCCGCTCGGCGTGGCCCGCCGCCACCAGGCCTCCGGCTTCGGCAATAGACCCGAGGGCCTGGATCGTCTGCCGGTAAGTGCGGCGCGTCGTCTGTACCCGGTGGAGCGACACGTGGCTGAAGGCGTAAGGGAGACCGGCGAGCGGAAGCGCCCACCACCACCCCATCGAGGGGGCGGTCAGCGCGTAAAGGGCCCCCGAGGAGAAGAGGGCGAGGTACGCCGGCCAATCCTCGAGCGCACGCACCAGCACCAGCCGTCGCGGGGCGAGCCGCGCCTGATCCGAGTAGACCGCCCGGACGGCCGCCACGGTGAGAAACCAGACGGCGGCACCCAGCCCGAAGAGGGTCAAGCCGACGCTGCCTCGGAAGTCGTCCACGGGGATCACGACGGAGGCAACGGCCATGAGCGAGCCGAAGGCCACCAGCCCGGCCGGCTCTGCGGGGAACATCTGATCGGTCATCCCGCGCCCGTGGCGAATGTGGACCGCCAGCCACCCGAAGGGGAGGGCGACGGCGGCGGCGCCGAGGACGAACACCGGAGACCCGTGGGTCTCGAGCACCACGGCACCGGCGATCGCTGGAAGCAAGGAGATGTTGCCGCCCGATGGGTTGGGAATCATGACGAGATGAGCGACGGCGTAGATCGCGGCGACGACGGCGAATCCCCATCCGGCCTCCCAATGGATCGCGGCGGCGGCTCCCAGGCCGGGCGGGACGACCAGAAGCGCGCGGCGGATGAAGGGGCTATGCACGGATGGCGCGCTCCCGCACCAGGCGCTCCACCTCGGCGGCGCTCTCGTCGTCGGGCGATCCGTAGACCTCGCCCTCCTCCTCGATCGCGGCGATGAGCGCGCCCACGACATCGGTGCCGTAGACGTCGGCGCGACGACGCAGCTGCTCGAACGCGGTGCCTTGAGTAACCGCGGCGCGGTAGGAGCGGGTGCTCGTCATGGCATCGAAGGCATCAGCAACCGCCAGGATCCGGCTCTCGACGGGCACTCCGTCCGTGGACCTGCGGTCGAACAGGGTGTGCTGTCCGGCCACGATGGCGACCATCGGCCGCAGGAAGTCGACCCGCCCGAGCACCTCTTCGACCACCTGCATGTGACCCACCGTCTGCCGGTACTCCTCGTCCGTCAGGATTCCGGGCTTGTGCAACAGCTCCGGCGGCACCGCCACCTTGCCGACGTCGTGGATGAGGGCCGCCCAGCGCAGTGTCTCGAGACGCTCGGGCCCGAGTTGGAGGTGCTCACCGGTGATCCGGGCGAAGTGGGCGACGCGCTCCGTATGCCCCCGGGTATACGGGTCGAGGGCCTCGACCGCCTTGACGAACCCGCGGATGGTGTCCTCGTGCGCTTCGCGAAGCCTGCTGTAGGAGGCGAATCCCACATGGCCGGTGAGGAACGTGAAGAACATCAGGGGGAGGATCAACGGCCCCACCAGCACGTAGGCCGCGCCGAGGATGGCTCCGAAGACCCCGAGCACCGAGATGGCGAAGTGGTTGGCGAGCATCTTCGACCAGGGCCGAAGATCGCGGTCCGGATAGGCGACCCGGACGAAGAAGGCGACCAGGCGGAAGTTGACCCAGTCGGTCACGATGGCGGCGAAGGCGGCACCCACCGCGAGGAGGGGCAGGTCATCGACGGTCAGAGGCCCCTCGGGGAGGAACGGCAGGAACACCGTGATCCCGACGGCGGCGGAGATCACCAACTGGCCGAAGTTGGCCGCGGGCTGGCGCCAGCGCCGTTCGCGCAGGTCGTAGGGGTGCAGGACGGCCACCGACGCCATGAGGGCGACGGCGAGCACCG
>JAUYIV010000336.1 GCA_030688105.1 Actinomycetota bacterium
ACCCGGATGGGTCGTCACCCAGCGGATAACCCACGGGGCCCGAGGTCACCATCTCGAGATCGCCGGCCCGGGCGATCTTGTTGCGGTGCCAGTGCCCGGCCAGCGCGAGGTGGACGCCCTTGTCCCGAAGGCGCATGACCAAGGGCACCCGTCGCTCCGCAGGCAGGTTCCAGTAGCTGTCCTCCTCGTGCAGGTCCTCGAGAAAGAACGGGTGGTGTCCGACCACGATCGGGGGCTCGCCGGCGTCGAGGGCGTCATCGATGAAGGCTTGCTGTGCCTCCCACTCGCCCGGCACCAGCTCGGGGTGATCGATGACCACCGTGTTGAGCACCAGGAACCATGCCGGGCCGGCGCGGAACGAGTAGTAGTCGTCGCCGTACACCGCCCGGTACATCGCGATGCCGTCCTCGGTGGGGACGATGGTGTCGGGTGCGATGTCGTGATTGCCCGGCGCGAACCGCATCGGGATGTCGGGGTCGAGCCGGCGCGAGATGGCCAGGAAGGAGTCGAGCTGGTCCTCGCTGTTCGGATCGTCGATCATGTCGCCGCCGAACAACACGAGGTCAGGCCGCATGTGGTTGGCGGCGGCCACCGCCCGCTCGTACATCCGGGCATCCCAGTCATGCCCCTCGATTGCCGGAACCGGCGCCACCAGCATCCCCTGATCGGCGTAGCCGGCGACGGCCTCGTCCGACAGCCCGCTGAAGGATGCATACAGGCCGAGCTGGCTGTCGGTCAGGAACAGAACTCTGAAGACCTTCGTCATGGACGGGGGGCGTGGTTGGTCATGGGGGCCTCCTGAGGAATCGGGCCGGAATCCTAAGTGCTAGGTGATCCTGACATCCCCCCAAGCGCGGTTGCGGTCCGAGTATTCCGTCCGATCGGGCGGCGAGTGGCCGCCGATCTCCCCGGCGGCTTGCGGGCTCCTTTACCGTTGGCGCATGAGCCCCCACCCGACACTCGAGGACGTCGAAGCCGCGGCGCGGCGGATCGCGGGCGTTGTCCGGTCGACGCCGCTGGCTGCGTCGCCCGTCCTGTCGGGGCAACTCGGCGTCCCGGTGCGCCTCAAGGCCGAATGCCTCCAGGAGACCGGGTCGTTCAAGGTGCGGGGCGCCGCCAACGCCCTGCTCTCCCGGGACCCGGAAGCCGTCGCCGGCGGGGTGGTGGCGGTCTCGAGCGGCAACCACGGCAGGGCCGTGGCGTACGTGGCGAAGTTGTTGGGGATTCCGGCCACGGTGTGTGTCTCCTCGCGGGTGCCGTCGAACAAGGTCGAGGCAATCGAAGGGCTGGGCGCCACGGTCGTCATCGCCGGCCCCGATCAGGACGACGCCGATGCCGCCGCCCGGCGACTCGTCTCCGAGGAGGGGCTGACCTTCATCCATCCCTTCGACGATCCCGACGTGATCGCGGGTCAGGGGACGATCGGCCTCGAAGTGCTCGATGCGTTCCCGGAGTGTGGGGAGATCGCGGTCCCGCTGTCGGGCGGCGGCCTCATCTCCGGTATCGCCATTGCCGCCAAGGGGCGTGCGACCGGCATCCGGGTGATCGGGGTCAGCCAGGACCGCGGCCCGGCGATGCACCTGAGCCTGGCGGCGGGCCGCCTGGTGGACGTGGTCGAGGAGGACACCCTCGCCGACGCCCTCGCCGGCGGCCTGGGCCCCGCCAACCGCCACACCTTCGACCTGTGCCGGGAGCTGGTCGACCAGACGGTTCTCGTGTCCGAGCCGGAGATCGCAGCCGCAATGGCTTTCATGCATGCCGAGCACGGGTGGCGGGTCGAGGGCGGGGGAGCAGTGGGGGTGGCGGCGCTCCTCGCCGGCCGGGTCGTCCCCGAAGGCGCCACCGCGGTCGTGGTCAGCGGCGGCAACGTCGGAGATGCCGCCTTTCGCCGGGCCTTGGACGCCGCCGGCAGGCCCGACCAGTGAGGAGCCCCCGTGGCCCGTCCGCGTCGAGGCGCAAAGAATCAAGAATCAAGAGTCAAGACCAGAGAAGTCTTGGCTATTGGCTCTTGACTCTTGACTCCAACGCTCGCCGGTCGCCGGTCGCCGCTCGTCCGGCACGCCGTATCCTCATGCCATGGCGGACGGCACATGAGCATCCTCGACCGGATGATCGCCGAGGAGAAGACGGGCCTGTATATCGGCGGTGAGTGGCGCGAGGCCTCCGATGGCTCCCGCTTCGGCGTGCTCGACCCGGCGACCGAAGAGGAGATCGCCACTGTGGCGTCGGCGAGCCCCGCCGACGCTCTCGCCGCGGTGGGCGAGGCCCACCGGGCATTCGAGCCGTGGGCGGACACCGCGCCGCGTCAGCGTGGCGAGATCCTCCGCCGGGCCTTCGATCTGATCATCGATCGCGAGAAGGAGTTCGCCGAGCTGATCGTCGGCGAGAACGGCAAGGCGTTCACCGATGCCATCGGGGAGGTCCGCTACGGCGCCGAGTTCTTCCGGTGGTTTTCGGAGGAGGCGGTGCGCAACCGCGGTGAGGTCTATCGCGCCCCTGGTGGCGACAAGCGCGTGTTCGTGCTCTACCAGCCGATCGGGGTGGCGCTCCTGGTCACCCCGTGGAACTTCCCCCTGGCCATGGGTACCCGCAAGATCGGCCCGGCTCTGGCGGCCGGTTGCCCGGTGGTCCTCAAGCCGGCGTCGGACACGCCCCTGGTGGCGCTTGCCCTCGCCGACGTGCTCGAAGAGGCGGGCTGCCCGCCCGGTGTGGTCAATGTGATCCCGACCGCGTCGTCATCTCCCGTGGTGAAGGCGGCGATGGCCGATCGGCGGGTCCGCAAGCTGTCGTTCACCGGCTCGACGGAGGTCGGCCGGCTCCTGCTGGCGGAGGCGTCGAAGCGGGTTCTCAGCGTCTCGATGGAGTTGGGGGGCAACGCCCCGTTCCTGGTGCTCGGCGACGCCGACCTGGATGCGGCGGTGAGCGGCGCGGTCCAAGCGAAGATGCGCAACGCCGGCGAGGCCTGCACGGCGGCGAACCGCTTCTACGTGCAGGGGTCCATTGCCGATGAGTTCGCCGACCGTCTGACCAAGGCGATGGAGTCGCTCCAGGTGGGCGGTGGCATGGAACGGGGGGTCGAGGTCGGGCCGCTGATAAACGCCGCGGCGCGCGACAAGGTGGCGGCCCTCGTCGACGAGGCCGCGGGGGCCGGCTCGGTGATGACCGGCGGGCGAGCCCCCGATCGCAAGGGCTACTTCTACCTGCCGACCGTCATCAAGGACGTTGCCCGCGGCGCCGGGATCCTGGCGACCGAGATCTTCGGCCCGGTGGCGCCCATCGTCCGTTTCGACGACCTGGACGATGCCATCGCCCAGGCCAACGACACCGACCTCGGGCTCATCTCATACGTGTTCACCGGTGACGAGCGCATCGGTCTCTCGATCGCCGAGCGCCTCGAGACCGGGATGGTCGGCCTCAACCGGGGATTGATCTCCGACCCGGCGACGCCGTTCGGCGGGGTGAAAGAATCCGGCCTGGGTCGCGAGGGTTCACACCACGGGATGCAGGAGTTCCTCGAGACCAAGTACGTCGGCACGAATTGGTGATCGTTCCAAGGCTCCGGCGCGCCCAACCGCTGACCGCTGACCGCCAGAAGCGCGGCGAGGTGCTCTGGCGGGTTCTGCTGCAGATTCGTCTTGGTTCTTGACTCTTGATTCTTGACTCTTCGACGGGCGACGGGCGACGGGTGGCCGGAGACCTCTTGCGGGAGGCGGGAGGCGGGCTTGCGGCTTCCGCGCCGTCAGATGAGCCGGTAGTGTCCCGAGCCGCCGGAGAGGCGGTCGCTCTGGGGCCCGCCGTCGATGGTGTCGTGCTGGCCCTCACCGAAGACCCGGTCCCGCCCCGGTCCGGCATCGATGGTGTCGTCGCCATCGCCGCCGCAGATGACGTCGTCGCCGGCGAGCCCGTGGATGACATCGTCGCCGCCGAACCCATGGATGACGTCGGGACCGTCGGTGCCGGTGAGCTCGTCCGGTCCATCCGTGCCCAGGATCGTCGGCTCTAGCCCGTTGCACAGGGCGTAGGGGAGCACCGTGGGAGCCAAGCCGGATACGAAGTCGATCCCGACGTTGTAACCGGAGACCTCGAATGCCGCCCAGGGAGCGCCTTCGAGCCCCGGCCCCCGGGCGGTGATGGTGTGCGCGCCGTTGCCGACGACCAGGGAGTAGCCGCCGCCGGAATTCGTCTCGACAGCCGGTTGGCCGTCGACCTCGACGGTGATGGCGGCCAGACCCTCTCCGGGGTCGAGTCGGCCGTCGCCGTCGTCGTCGACGAATACGACTCCGGTGACGAAGAGACGCGGCGTGTCACGCATGGCGGTGTGCACCGCCCAGTAGTTCGAGGTGTCGCTGCGGCCGACGCCGATCTCACCGTAGGAGGCGAAGGTGCCCTCGCCGAAGATGTGGCGGCGATGTGATGGCGAGCCGGCGAAGCTCTGGACCACCAGGAACGGCACGGTGCTGCCCGAGTTCAGGGATTCGATGTAGTTGGCGTCGCTCTCCCACCAGGAAGGGAGCGGGTAGCCGGTCTCGCGCGCCAGCTGGTTCGGCCACTTGCCGGTCACCTGGCTCTGATGGGCGAAATACCCGAACTCGGCCAGCTCGTTGGCCTTGAAATCGGCGGATCTGACCAGGGACTCGTTGAGGGCCACCGGAGGACGGGGGAGCACGTCCGCGGGGATTGCAACGTGGGCCGCGGCGCCGAAAGCAGCGGGGGATCGCCGGGCGAGGTTGATCTCGTACACGACCAGCTGGGCCTCGATGGCGGGATCGGCGGCCGCCTCCGCATCGGGGGTGTCACGAACGGTGACCGCGGCGATCAGCCCGACGGTTGCGATCAGGATCGTGATGCGACCACTGTAAGTAGCAATAATGACTACTCATCGGATCCGGCTTTCGAGTCCTTTACGGATTCGCCGCGGGTGCTGGAGTGACTAGTGACGCGTCACGGCTGA
>JAUYIV010000339.1 GCA_030688105.1 Actinomycetota bacterium
AGGATCTCGCAGCCATCACCGGACAGAAGCCGCGGGTCAACCGGGCGCGCAAGTCGGTGGCCAACTTCAAGCTCCGGGAAGGCATGCCGATCGGGGCGTCGGCGACGATGCGCGGCGATCGGATGTGGGAGTTCTTCGACCGCCTCATCTCGGTGGCCATCCCGCGGATCCGTGACTTCCGCGGCCTCAACCCGCGGTCGTTCGACGGCCGTGGCAACTACACGCTCGGGGTGACCGAGCAGCTGATCTTCCCCGAAATCGATTTCGACAAGGTGAGCAAGGTGCGCGGGATGGACATCACCATCTGCACGACGGCGAAGGACGACGAGGGGGCGCGTGCCCTGCTCGAGGCCTTCGGATTCCCATTTCGCCGCATCACCCAGACCCAGCAGGCAGGTGCATAGAGACATGGCCAAGAAGTCCCTGATCGCAAAGGCGAACCGTAAGCCGAAGTTCAAGGTGCGCGGGTACAACCGGTGCGGGCGTTGTGGTCGGCCGCGCGCCTACC
This sequence comes from Actinomycetota bacterium, assembly GCA_030688105.1. GTDB lineage: Bacteria > Actinomycetota > Acidimicrobiia > Spongiisociales > UBA11373 > JAUYIV01. The sequence goes on from JAUYIV010000339.1 coordinate 509, forward strand.
TCCGAAAGTTCGGCATGTGTCGGCTGTGCGTGCGCGAGCTGGCTCATCGCGGCGAGCTTCCCGGTGTGCGAAAGGCTTCGTGGTAGCGATGATGACCGATCCCGTCGCCGACATGCTCACCCGCATCCGCAACGCCAATCTGGCGCTCCACGAGCGCGTCGCGATGCCGGCGTCGCAATTCAAGGAGGAGATCGCCAAGATCCTCGCCGCCGAGGGCTATATCGAGGGTTACGAGGTCCGCGCATCGGGGGTCCACAAGACCCTCGACATCAAGCTCCGCTACACCTCCGACCGGGCTCGCGTCATCGAGGGTCTGCGTCGGATCTCCACGCCGGGTCGCCGAATCTACGCAGGCGCCGACACCCTGCCCCGGGTGAACGGCGGGCTCGGTGTCGCCGTGGTCTCCACCTCCCAGGGCTTGCTTCCCGACCGGGAGGCTCGCCGCCGCCGTCTCGGCGGCGAGATCGTCTGCGAGGTGTGGTGATGAGCCGCATCGGACTCGCTCCCATTTCGCTTCCCTTCGGCGTCGAGGTGTCGGTCGAGGGCACCAAGGTCACCGTAAAGGGAACGAAGGGGACTCTCCGGCGCACCTTCAGCGACCGGGTCTCCTTCGCGGTGACCGACGGGGTGGTCACGGTGGCGCGCCATGACGAGGAGCGCGAGTCCAAGGCGCTCCACGGCCTGAGCCGGGCGCTCCTGAACAACATGGTTGTCGGCGTCTCCGAGGGGTTCCAGAAAGAGCTGCTCACGGTGGGCGTCGGTTATCGGGCGAGCCTCCAGGGAAAGTTGCTCGAGCTGCTCGTCGGCTTCTCCCATCCGGTCAAGGTCCCCGCCCCCGACGGAATCGAGTTCGAAGTGCCCGAGCCGACCCGGATCATCGTTCGGGGCATCGACAAGGAGTTGGTGGGCCAGGTCGCCGCCGACATCCGGTCGGTGCGCCCGCCCGAGCCGTACAAGGGCAAGGGCATCAGGTACTCCGACGAGAAGGTCCGGCGCAAGGCGGGCAAGTCGGGGGTGGCGCGATGAGGGGATCCCGCGCCGACGCTCGCCGACGGCGCCACTATCGTGTCCGCCGGCGTATCCACGGCACGGCCGGTAGGCCGCGGTTTGCGGTTTACCGAAGCAACCGCTACGTCTACGTGCAGATCATCGACGACGAAGCCGGCCACACGCTGGCCACGGCATCGTCTCAAGAGCCGGGGCTTCGCGACCGCAAGCTCACCGTCGACACGGCGGCCGAGGTTGGGAAGCTCATCGGCGCCCGGGCCAAGGAAGCCGGCATCAAGGCGGTGCTCTTCGACCGAGGCGGGTTCCTGTACCACGGCCGTATCAAGGCGCTGGCCGACGCAGCGCGCGAGGAGGGTTTGGAGTTTTGACGAGCCGACGAGACAGCAGAGGCGGAGGCCGGGACTTCCGGAGCACCGAAGCCCCCCAGTTCGACGAGCGGGTGATCCACATCAACCGGGTCGCCAAGGTCGTCAAGGGTGGCCGCCGGTTCTCGTTCACCGCGCTCGTGACCGTCGGTGACGGCAACGGCAAGGTGGGCATCGGATACGGCAAGGCCAAGGAGGTCCCGACCGCGATCGAGAAGGGCATCCAGGTCGCCCGTAAGGCGATGAAGCCCGTCCCGATGGCGGGGACCACGATCATCCATCAGGTCGTGGGCACTCAGGGCGCCTCGCGAGTGCTGATCAAGCCGGCCTCTCCCGGCACCGGTGTCATCGCCGGGGGGGCCGTCCGGCAGATTCTCGAGGCCGCCGGGATCCGCGATGTCCTCGCAAAGTCTCTCGGGTCGCCGACTCACGTGAACGTGGCCAAGGCCACCATGGATGCCCTGATGTCCCAGGGCCGTCCCGACCGGGTCGCCAAGCGCCGGGGCAAGACGCCCGAGGAGATCACCCCGCCGGCGCTTCTCGCCGCCTACAGGACCGCCGAGCTCGGCCGGGCCGCCAAGCCCGGCTCGTGATCGGAGAGATCGATGGCCAAGAAGGGAAAGCTGAAGATCACACTCGTGCGCAGCACGATAGGTGAGAAGCCGAAGACGCGGGCCGCGGTCCGCACCCTCGGCCTTCGAAGGATCAACCAGGTGGCCGAGCGACCGGACAATGGAAGCGTTCGCGGGCTGCTCGGTCAGGTCGCCCACCTCGTGGAGGTCGAAGAGGCATGAAGCTGCATCACCTGAAGCCGGCCCCCGGCTCCAAGAAAGCGCGCGTTCGCGTCGGACGGGGTGAGGGAGGCCGTCGGGGGAAGACCGCCGGCCGCGGCACCAAGGGAACCAAGGCCCGGGGCTCGGTCCCAAGCTGGTTCGAAGGTGGCCAGATGCCGATCTACCGCCGACTCCCCAAACTCAAGGGCTTCAAGAACCGCAACAAGGTCGAATACGCCGTCGTCAACGTCGAGCGGCTCGGCGGGTTCCGCAAGGGCTCGGTCGTCGGCCCCGAGGAGATGCGTGCCGCCGGGCTCATCAAGAAGCGCGGCAGGGTGAAAGTGCTCGGCGAGGGATCCCTGGACAAGGAGCTCACCGTGAGGGCACACGCCTTCAGCGTCGGAGCCGTTGAGCGCATCCAGACCGCCGGCGGCACGGTGGAAGTGATTCAATGACCCGCCGACCGCCGCCCGCCACCCGCCACCGGCAAGAGTCCTCTCTTGCTGGAGGCTGGGGGCTGGGGGCTGGACGCCCCCACCCTCCTATAGAGTCGACAGGTTTCCCGAAGGTCTAGGACCCCGCCAATGCTTTCCGTATTTCGCAACATGTTCCGGATCCGGGA
>JAUYIV010000186.1 GCA_030688105.1 Actinomycetota bacterium
CCGAACGAGTTGGTCATGGCGCGCTTCACCGAAACCTCACGAGCCTGATTGGGGACGTAATCGAGGTCGCACTCGGGATCCGGGTTCTCGTAATTGATGGTCGGGGGGACGACCCCGTCGCGTATCGAGAGGATGCAGACCAGAGACTCGAGCGCTCCGGCGCCGCCGAGCAGATGCCCGGTCATGGACTTGGTCGACGACACCGGAATGTCGTAGGCGTGGGCGCCGAACACCGACTTGATCGCAGCCGTCTCGGTGACATCGTTTGCCGGGGTGGAGGTCCCGTGGGCATTGATGTAGTCGATCCCGTCGGGGCCCATCCCGGCGTCGTCGAGGGCGTTCTGCATCGCTCGCGCCGCGCCCCCACCGCCGGGGCGCGGCAGGGTGACGTGATATGCGTCGGCCGACATGCCGTATCCCACCAATTCGGCGTAGATGGTCGCTCCTCGGGCGAGGGCACGCTCCCGCTCCTCGAGCACGAGGGTTGCCGCCCCTTCCCCCATGACGAATCCGTCGCGCTCGGCGTCGAATGGACGGCTGGCGCGCTCGGGCTCGTCGTTGCGGGTGGAGAGCGCTCTCGCCTGGCTGAAGCCCGCGACCGCAAACTCGCAGACCGGGGCCTCGCCGCCCCCGGCCACCATCACGTCGGCGGCCCCCCGCTTGATGATCTCGGCGGCGTCCCCAATGGCGTTCGCAGATGCCGCACACGCCGTCACGACGCAAGTGTTGGGGCCCTTGAGGTTGTACCGGATCGAGACGAGGCCGGCAGCCATGTTCGAGATGATCTGGGTGATCGCCAGCGGGCTCACCCGGTCGGGTCCGCGCTGACGCATCGTGTCGACCCCGTTCTGAAACGAGATCATCCCCCCGATTCCTGAGCCGACCACCACCCCGGCGCGGTTTGCTGCGGGATCATCGTCCGCGTACTCGATACCGGCGTCGGCCAGAGCCTGATGGGTCGATGCCCAGAAGAACTGGTCGTAGCGGTCGAGCCTGCGGGCTTCCTTCCGCTCGATGTACTCCTCGGGGTCGAAGCCCTTCACCTCTGCAGCGATCGTGACCTTCATGCCCGAGGCATCGAACGCGGAGATCTGGCCGACACCCGAATGGCCTTCGAGTGCGGCCTTCCAGAAGCTCTCGATGTCTCGGCCCAATGGGTTGATCGTCCCGAGGCCGGTGACCACGACCCGCCGGGTCATGTCAGCCCCCGAGCTTCTGCATCACCAGGTCGACGGCCTCCCCGACGGTGCCGATCTTCTCCGCTTCCTCGTCCGGGATGCTCACACCGAAGTTGTCTTCGAGGGCCATGAGCAGCTCGACGACACCGAGCGAGTCGACCTCGAGGTCCTCCTCGAACGTGGCGGACATCTTGATCTTGTCGCGGTCGATGCCGAGCTCATCGACGAGCAGGTCGGTCATCTTGGATTCGACTTCGGCCCTGTCCATGCTGGCTCCTTGCTCTTCTGGGAGGCCTAGAACGCAAGCCCGCCGTCGACCACCAGCACCTGGCCGGTGATGTAGGCGGCGTCGTCCGAGGCAAGATAGCCCACCGCCGATGCGATCTCAGCGGGGGTTCCGAACCGGCCCAAGGAAATGGCGGGGAGCAGGGCGTCGCGCACGCCTTCCCCGAGAGCGTCGGTCAGCTCCGTCTCGATGAAGCCGGGGGCGACGGCGTTCACCGTTATCCCGCGGGACCCGACCTCCTTGGCGACGGACTTCGTGAAACCGATCAAGCCGGCCTTGGCGGCGGCGTAGTTGGCCTGGCCGGGATTGCCGGTGATCCCCGCCACCGAGGTGATGGAGATGATCCGTCCCCAACGGGCTCGCAGCATCCCGCGGAGGGCGGCCTTGGTGGTGTGGTAGGCCGAGCTCAGGTTGGTCTGGATGACGGCGTCCCAGTCCTCGTGCTTCATCCGGAGCAGGAGGTCATCGGCGGTGATGCCGGCATTGTTGACGAGTACCGCAACGGGGCCCAGCGATTCTTCGACGGACGCGAACATCGCGGCCACCGCATACCCGTCCCCGACATCCCCGGCAACGGCCATGGCCTCGCCCCCGGCCTCGGTGATCGACTCCACGGCCGCCTCGGCGGCATCCCGCCTCGAGCGGTAATTGAGGGCGACCCGGAGCCCGTCGGCGGCCAGCCGCTCGGCGATGGCCCTGCCGATCCCCCGCGATCCCCCGGTCACCAGCGCGACCCTTCCCGACACCGTCACACGCCCTTGCCGTGAACGGCGACATTCGGCTGGAGCAGCTCCAGGGCGGTGGCCTCGGTCGGGGGCAGCGCGGCGCCCGAAATCCCCAGCGGCGCGGTTCGCGATCCCCAGCGATAGACCGCCGCCGCCCAGGTGAACCCCCCTCCGAATGCAGCGAAAACGAGGGTCGAGCCCGGTCTTATCCGGCCCTCCTCCAGTGCCTCGGTGATGGCAATCGGAATGGTGGCCGACGAAGTGTTCCCGTACGACGCGATGTTGACATAGACCTGAGCCGGATCGAGACCGAGGCGCCGCGCCGTGGCGTCGATGATCCGCACATTGGCCTGGTGGGGGATGAGAAGATCGATGTCCTCGAGGCTCAGTCCCGCCTTCTCGATCACCCGCGCCGACGAGTCGCCCATGGCGACGACGGCGCGACGGAAGACGTCCGGGCCCTCCATGAGGATCGACGGCGCCTGGATGTCGAGCGGGCTGCCTTCGGTCCCCGTGCCGGGGGCGCAGAGCAGGTCGCCGGCGGTGCCGTCACTGCCGAGCTCGAACGCCAGCAGCCCGCCGGCCTCATCCGATGCCTCGATGACGACCGCACCGGCGCCGTCGCCGAACAAGACGCTGGTGGCGCGGTTGGTGAAATCGAGCCAATAGGAGAGCTTCTCGGTGCCGATGACCAGGACCCGGCGCATCGACCCGGCGCGAATCATCTGATCGGCGGTCGAGAGCGCAAAGAGGAACCCCGAGCAGGCGGCATTGAGGTCCATGGCCGCGGCCTTCGCAGCCCCGATCTTCGCCTGCACCATGGTCCCGGCACTGGGGAGCATCCGGTCGGGGGTGCAGGTGGCCATGATGATGAGATCGATGTCGGTGGGCTCGAGGCCGGCCGCAGCCAGGGCGTGCTGGGCGGCCACTGCCGACATGTCGGAGTTCTCGACGTGGGAGATACGACGCTCCTTGATGCCGGTCCGGGTCGTGATCCACTCGTCGCTGGTGTCGGTCAGCGTCTCGAGGTCGGAGTTGGTAAGCACGGCGGGAGGGACGCACTTTCCCCAGCCGGTGATGATGGCGTTCGGCACCGAGGGCTCCTCTCGGTCTCTCGTACCCTGAGGGCGCACCCTCTCATGTTACGGGGGGTGCTGCCAGCCGTTCGGCCACCGCGGCGATGTCGTCGATCGAGGACACCGCCATCGCCTCCGTACCCTCTACCGACCTCTTGGCCAGACCGGCGGTTACATCGCCCGGCCCGACGTGAACAAACATGCCGACGCCCGTTTGCGCGATAGATGCCAGCGACTCGGCGAAACGGACCGTCGCGGTCAGCTGCGCCACCAACATCGGCCCGATCTCTTCCCCGTACGGTGAGGCGGTGGCGTTCGCCCAGACCGGGAAGGCACCGGGGCCGGTCGCGACCGCAGCGACCGCATCGGCCAGATCGGCAGCCGCCGACTCCATCAACGGCGAATGGAAGGCCCCGGCCACCTTGAGCGGTGCCGCCCGACGGATGCCGAACTCCGAGGCGTGGGCGACCGCCCACTCGATGTCCTCCGCCCCGCCGGAGACCACCGCCTGGCCGGGGGAATTGAGGTTCGCCACCCAGAGCCGGCCGCCGTCTCGCCGCCTGTAATCCGCCATCGCCTCCGCCGCGGCGGGATCGGCCCCAATCAGAGCCGCCATCCCTGACGGTTCGCGGTCGGCGGCGGCGGCCATCGCCCGCCCCCTCGCCGCCACGAGCCGGAGCCCGTCGAAGTAGTCGAGCGCCCCAGAGGCGGCGAGGGCGGTGTACTCACCGAGCGAGTGCCCGGCTGCGGCAGCGGGTGATTCGGCGAGCCGAGCCCGGAACTCGCTCCACAGCGCGTACGACACCGCGTAGATGGCGGGCTGTGCGTGCTCGGTGCGAGTGAGCACCTCTTCTGGACCCTCGAGGCACATGTCGCGCAGCGACCATCCGAGCCGCTCGTCGGCGGCC
>JAUYIV010000352.1 GCA_030688105.1 Actinomycetota bacterium
GATCCCGGTGTCGGCCACCGCCACGATCTGCGTCGAGCCGTCGTAGCCGCGGGTGTTGGCGATCGAACCGCCCATGATCACCCCGCCCGCCTGGTCGTTGTGGGTCACCGGAAATGCGAACGGCTCGATCCAGGCGACGTCGAGCACCCGGGCGATCGCCGCCGCCTGCCCCGGTGCGGCCATGATCAGCATGAGGTTCCCCTCGCGACGCAGAGTCACCGCCCCCGATTCCTCCACACCGGCTACAGCTTTGCCGACGTCACCTCCCTCCTCGATCCGCACCCGGAGCAGCACGGGTCGGTCGCGGTCGACGCGCGGCGAGATCTTGTAGGCGGGATGGAACAGGCCGAGCCAGGCCACGGAGGGCTGGGCCTCGACGACCGCGGCCTGCTCCGGCGTCATCCGCGCCTTGAAGGCGTGGTCGGGCAGGTAATCGATCAGCTCGGCGCCGACCGCCTCGACTGCACTCTTCCATTCCGGCCGCACCGGACCGGCGAACTGGACGATGTAGTAGCCCATCTGGCCCGGGGCGTATCCGGCGACCGTGAGCCCCGGCGGGATGTCGGGAGCCTCACCCCGCGCCGGAACGAAGGTCGCCGCCAGCAACCGAATCGGCGCCACCGGAGCGGGTGGGCTCGGTGTCGCCGCCATCCCCATCGAAGGGGTGAGGGCGGCGCCCAAGAGCGCCAGGGCTCCGGCGGCAACCCGTCGTGATGACCCGTCCATCTGGGCGGTCAAGGTACACATTCCGGGTCTCTACGGGGCCGCGAAATCCCGGACAGGAACCGGGGGCGGCGGGAAGCCTTCTTCGCCGACCGGGAACCAGCTCGCCCGCCGTGCCCCTAAAGGGATGTGACACGGCCAGCACCGGGTCCCGCGCCGGGCGCGGAACGACCCGGCAGGAGACTGTCGATTCCCTTGGTAGTTGTGCGTCTTCTGGACGTTTCCCTGGTAGGGGTACCCCGGGAATCGACGGCCGCAGCGAGACTGGGGACCCCGCTTGCGGAGGAGGGCCGACCAGCGTCTGTTCGGCGGCGCAGCCGCCGAAGTCGGCCCGGGAATCGACGGGTGCCCCCGGAAGGAATCGAACCTTCGACACACGGTTTAGGAAACCGTTGCTCTTCTCCACTGAGCTACGAGGGCGGGACGACGCTGGAGTGTAGAAACCACATGCGGCACGCTTCGACAGCCTGCGCCTCGTGAGGCTCGCACGGTCGCTCATCGCCGCCGCGTTCCTGGTGGCGCCCTTGCCCGCCTGCAGTGGCGACCCCGCGCCGACGGCCGAGCGCTTCTGTGAGATCAATGCCGAGCTGTCCATGATGGATCCTTTGGCCGGTGACCTGCAGGCGCAGATCGCGACGGGTTTGGCGATGCGCGAGTTGCTCGTGGAGGCGGTCGAGGTTTCTCCGGCCGAGATCGAGCCCGAGATCACCGCCACGCTCGAGGCATCCGATCGCGTGCTCGAGATCGTCCTCCCGGCGGCGACTCAGGGGATCGACGGCACCCTCCTCATCCTGGCCACCGGCGACCTGGAAGAGGCATATGCGCCGGTCGAGGTGTGGGTCGAGGCCAACTGCCCGAACCCCGGCTGAATCAGCCCGTCCTGATCTCTCCGAATTGGGCGAGCGCGGCGAGGAACGGCTCGACCATCGAGAGGTCCGTGTGCAGGTGGGCCGAGACTCGCACCTGCAATCGCTTCGACGCCCGGACCGCTGAGACCCCGACCACCACCCCATGCTCGTCGGCGAACCGGGCCTGGAGCGGCTTGGCCCGGCCGAAAGGGTCGGGTGCGGGGGGTCCGATCGAGAACGCCGCCATCGACCCCAGCATCGACTCCGGCCCCGACGCCTGGAGCCCGCTCGCCGACTCGATCCGACGGCGCATCGCCAGGGCGAGATCCCGATTGCGCTCCATGATCTCGGGCCAGTCGCCCGGGAGCATCCCTCCGAGTGCCCCGAGGGCGAAGGGCACCGCCAGGTACCCCGTGGGATCTGCGGTCCCCGTCCAGTCGAATCTCGCCCGCAAGGCCGTCTGGCCCTCCTTGGGGTGGCCGGCGCCATGGCTGACCACCAGGGGACGGGCACGATCGCGCCACCGCGGCGCCACCCAGACGAACGCTGAGCCCTTGGGAGCGCAGACCCACTTGTGCCAATTGCCGGTGTAGGCCGCACAACCCAGCGACGCCAGGTCGAGGTGAACCATCCCCGGGGCATGGGCGCCGTCGACGATGGTGGCGACTCCCCGGTCGGCAAGCCCGGCGACGATCTCCGCGATGGGGAGGACGAGTGCGGTGGCACTCGTCACGTGGTCGACCACGGCGACCCGCGTCGCCGGCGTCACCGCGGCGAGTATCGACTCCACCACCTCGTCGGGTCCCGTGATCGGCACCGCGAGCTGGGCGGTGCGAACCGAGGCGCCTCGCTCGGCGGCGATCTCCTCCGCGGCCAGCGTGCACGCCTCATAGCCATGGTCGGTCACGAGGATCTCGTCGCCCGGCTCGATCGGTGCGCTCCGCAGGAGGGCGTTCACCCCCTGGGTGGCGTTGGGCACGAACGCATAGCCGGCGCGGTCCGCCCCGATGAACGAGGCCGACTCCTCGATGGCTCGACCGAGCAGCTCGTCGAAGTCGCGGGAGAAGAAGCGCACCGGATCCCGCTCCATGCGCTTTCGGAGCTCCGTCTGGTGGTCGAGCACCGTCTGCGGGCAGGCGCCGAACGACCCGTGATTGAGGAAGGTGATCGCAGGGTCGAGGACCCAGAGTTCGCGGAGGCTGGTCATGGCTCGCATGATGGTGCCTGGCAGCCCTCTGCGTCGTCACCCGTTCTTGGGGTGGTCGCCCGGGCGTGATCCCAGGTGGATGAGCATCACCGCCGGCTTGGTCGTGAGTTTGACGAGATCGACCAGTCCCCTGCCGACCGCCTTGGGGACCTTGTGCAGTTTGGGTCCCCCGATGAACCCTCTGCGGGCAAAGTAGACCCACAGGCCGACCGCCACCACCCCCATGATCGCGAGGACGGTGAAGTAGCCCCAACGCGTCGCCAGCTCGGGCATATTGGCGAAGTTCATGCCGTAGATGCCGGCGACCAGGGAGAGCGGCAAGATGATCGCCGAGAAGACGGTCAGCACCTTCATGACCTCGTTGGCGCGCTCAGCCACGGTGCCGCGGTAGGTCTCGAGCACGCTGCCCAGTAGCGAGCGCGCCCCGTCCAGGATGTCGGCGAGCCGGCTGAAGTCGTCGAACACGTGCGCAAGGCGCCGCGCCCCCCGGCTCGTGACCCCGGGCAGATCGCCACGGGCCAGGGCGCGATACGCCTCGCGCTGGGCGCCCACGACCAGCCGCAGCGTCTGGACGTCACGTCTCAGGGCCAGCACCTCCGCCGGCACCGAAGGCTGCGCGGTGATCGCCCGGTCCTCAAGATCGTCGATCCGCTGCTCGAGGCCCTCGGCGAGCGGCTGATACCGCGCCGCACCTGCTTCGGCGATCTTGGCCCAAAGGATGTCGGGGCCCCCGTCGGCGAGCACCCCCGCCGAGGTGGCGTGCTCCCGCCCCCAGACGAACCCGGGCAGGTCCTCCTGGTGGAAGGTCACCAGGTAGGAGTCGGCGACGAAGACGTTGTACTCCACGGTCCGTAGACGGTCGGGGGACATCGTGGAGAGGCCGTGGCCGACGACGAACGTGTACCCGGCATGATCCTCCACCTTCGGGAACCTGCTCCAGGCGAGGACGTCGTCGACCGCCAGCGGGTCGAAGCCGAAGGCCTTCCCCACGGCGCGTACCTCGTCAGTGGAGAAGGCGGCAATGTCGAGCCAAACCCACCCGCCGGAGGCCCGGATCTCTTCGAGACGCCCCGGATCCACTGCCACGGCCTCTGTGGCGCCAGGGAGAACGTTGAACAGGTATTGCACGGCCCGATTATCGACTCGCCGCCCCCCGGCGAGTGGTCTTTCCGACATCGGGTACCAACCCGAGGGTCGGGGCGGGCCAGCGGTCATGCCTTGGTCGAGTCGACAGTCGACGGTTCACAGTCGACAGTCTTTCTTGCGGGAAGCGGGAAGCGGGA
>JAUYIV010000357.1 GCA_030688105.1 Actinomycetota bacterium
GAGAACGTGTCGGACACGAACCGGGACGATAGCCCCCGACCGATCGGCGGTCGGCGTGGGCGTTGGGCGCGATTCCAAGGTCGTGGCGTTGCGGACAGCTTGCACCGCTCATTCGACCTTATCGAGGAGCTCGAGCAGCGCGACGACGGGATCGGCGAATCGGGAGACCCGGTAGAGGTCGCGGTGGGACTGGAGGTGGCTGCGGATGAACCGGGCGCCCTCGCGGAGGTAGATGGTCGTTCCTCTGGGTATGTCTCCGTAGCGGGCGAATGCGACGAGTCGGGTCCGAGCGGTGGGTGTGATGGAGGCGCCGTGGAGGGCCAGCTGGTCGACGACCTCATCGAGGGGCGCGGTGTAGAGGTCGCCGGTGCGTCGCAGGGCGGCGTGGAGGGCGCCGGGGGTTCGCAGGGCGGGGTTGAGAGAGGCTTCGGCGGTCTTGACCTCACCGATGATGACGTCGAAGCGAGTCGCGTCGGCTTCGAGGGCGGGGTCCAGGTCGGTGACGATGAGGCATTCCTCGATGTGGGCACCGGCGCGGTGGTGGACGGGTCCGGGTGCCGCCGGTGGTCGGATGGCGATTATGTCGATGTCGGTGAGGCTGCGGTATCCGGTGGGTTCGCGGACGTGGAGGTCTTGTTCGGTGATGAGGAAGTATCCGTTGAGCCGTAGGTAGGCGACGGAAAGGCCGGCCGCCACCTTCACCTCGCACCGGACGGTCACCGCCATTGATCTGATCCGGACAGGGCCGGTCCGGAGTCGACCACGAAGTCAACCCCGGAGCTCGACCCGCGCACCCTCTCAGCCGACGGGGATGATGAGTGTGAAGGTGGCCCCGTTACCGAGACCGGATGAACGGGCCCAGAGATCCCCGCCGTGGGTACGAGCGATCCGACGTGCGATGGTCAGGCCGATTCCGGTGCCTCCGGGCCGGCTCGGATCGGCCCGATAGAAGCGGTCAAACACGTGCTCGAGGACTGCGGGGTCGATCCCGACGCCATCATCGGCGACCTCGAGCTCGACGCTCCCATTCGTGCGGTGACCTCTCACGTCGACACGGCCCCCCGCCCTGGTGTGGGCGAGGGCGTTGCCCAACAGGTTCAGCACCACCTGCGTGAGGCGATCGGGGTCGCCGCGGACGGTGAGTTTCGGACAATCGACGGTCACCGCCACCCCCTGGTCTTCGAACTGCGGCCGGAGGCGGTCTGTCACTCCCCGGGCGATCGCCCCGAGGTCCACCTCGGCCACGGGGTTGCCCGTGCTCTCGTCGATCCGTGACAGGACGAGGAGATCGGCGGCGAGGCGCTTGAGCCGCGCCGCCTCGTCGGCGACCGAGGCGAAGGTCTCGGGTTCGGCGGGGATCACGCCGTCGATGAGCCCCTCCATGTAGCCCTCGATCGCGGTCAGTGGCGTCCGCAGCTCATGCGATAGGTCGGCGAGTAGCTCCTGGCGGCGCCGCTCGGTAGCCTCGAGAGAGGCGGCAAGGGTGTTGATGTCTGCTGCGAGCGCGGCCAACTCCGTCTCGGCGGGAAGGGGCACAGGCTCGGCGTAGTCGCCGCCGGCGAGCCTGTGCGAGGCGCGGCGAATCCGTTCGACCGGTCGCAGGATCCGCCCTCCGACGAACGCCGCAACGCCGAGCGCGACCGTCGAACCCACGGCGACCGCGATCACCAGTGCCCGTCGCAGCGATGAGTCGAGGGCCTCCTCGACCGCGGCGCCCATCCCGTGATCCATTCCCATGAGGCGGTCGTGGAAGAAGACGGGGGCAAAGATGCCGGACACCAGGAAGAGGGTGCCGGCGCTGATCCCGATCACGAGCAGATACGAGGCGAACAGCCGAAAGCGCAGACTCCGCCAGACCCTCATGCCGGGTCCTCGACGAGCTTGTAGCCGATTCCACGAACCGTGGCGATCACCGCGGGGCGCGAGGCGGCATCGCCCAGCTTCTGCCGAATGTTCCGGATGTGGACGTCGACGACCCGTTCATCACCGAAGAAGTCCCAGCCCCACACCCGCTCGAGGAGTTGGCGGCGGGTGAACACCCGTCCAGGCGACGAGGCGACTGCAGCGAGAAGGTCGAATTCGAGGGCAGTGAGATCGACCGCCGACCCTCTGAATGCCACCCGGTGCCGGCCCAGGTCGACCTCGAGAGCCCCGACTTCGATCACATCCTCCGGGGTGCCCGGTTGCCTGGATCGCCGCAACACCGCCTTGACCCGTGCCACGACCTCACGCGGACTGAAGGGCTTGGTGACGTAATCGTCGGCACCGAGTGAAAGCCCCAACAACCGGTCGACCTCCTCGGCTCGGGCGGTCAGCATGATCACGTAGGCCGAACTGGTGCGACGAAGCTCGGCAAGAACCTCGAAGCCGTCCCGGCTCGGCAACCTGACGTCGAGGATCACGACATCGGGATGGATTCGATCGACGAGGCTGAGGGCAGCATCGCCGTCAACCGCTTCGGTGACCTCGAACCCGTCGGCCGACAGATACCGACGGAGCATCTCGCGGATCTTTGGTTCGTCGTCGACCACGAGGACGCGAGTCGGGTTCATCGACATCGATGGTACGTGAGGGGTGCGAGCACCACGCGGCAGACGGGCCGGCGCCGATCAGTGCGGGGCCCGTCGCTCGCAGGGCTTCGGTCAGGGCGTGTCGGTCTGCGTCGAGTCGCTTCCGTGATGGCCGTCATGGCCTGCAGGATCTGCGGGAGTCATCCCGGGAGACATCCCACCCGGATCCATGCTGCCCATGCCACCGTCGGACATCATGGTGGCCATATGACCATCGGACATCATGCTGTCGTGGTCCATGGCGCCGTCGGACATCATGCCGTCGTGGACCTGCATCCGATCCGCCCAGTGGCCATGGAAGACCTGGTTCGGGGCTGCGGGCGAGTCGCTCTGGGCGCTCGCCACCAGCGGCACCGCGAGCAGGGCTGCCGCCGTGGCGATCACAATCGTCTTCTTCCTGGGGTTCATCGTCATCTCCCATCGAGGGCGGCGAGTCGGTCCCGGTACTCCTCCCGGTCGATATCGCCTCGGGCGAACCGATCCTGGAGAATCCACCTGGGGTCGGGGGATGGCGTCGGAACCGCCCGCGATCCGGTGGCGGTGGCCGTCAGCCACACCACGAGACCGAGGACCACGAGCCAGAACAGGCTCATCGCGGCCATTGCCCATCCGGATCCTCCGTACATCATCTGGACCTCCCTGTGCTTGTGGGTGGTCGCGCCACCACATCGAGAGTGAACCACTTCGACATGAAGGCTCGGGTGCCGGCCGCATGAAGACTCGATGAAGCCGGGAAACGAGGCGCGATGCGCGTTCGACCGAGCAGCGCGAGATGGCGCACCGGTCGGGACCTTAGCCCCTACCCGACCCCACCAGGGGTGGGGTAGGTTCGCTCCGGAGGCGATTCCCGATGTTCTGTGACGGCGATATGTCCCTCGGCAGCTGGATCTGGATGGCCGTGCTCTGGTTCGGCTTCCTGGGGCTCCTCGCCGCGGTGGTGGTCTCGGTGTCGAGATCACGGCCGAGTCGCTCGGACTCCGCCCTCGACGCACGGGCGATCCTCGACGCTCTCCTGGCGCGCGGCGGAGTCACGGTCGACGAGTATCGAGAGCGGCGAGCGATCCTCGAGGAGCCGCGGTGAAGTCCGACCCTCGAAGCGCCTCGGCGAGGCTGCGGAGCGCCCGCGGCCACCTCGACAGCGTCATCAGGATGGTCGATGAAGATCGTTACTGCATCGACGTCCTCCACCAGATCTCCGCGGTGCAGGGCGCGCTCGATCGAATCCGCCGGGAGATCTTCGAATCTCACGTTCGCTCGTGCGTTCCCGAACGGGTCCTGGCGGGCCGGGTCGACGAGGTCGCCAAGGAGCTGGTCGGGGCCGCCTTCGGAGCCGCCCCGAAGGCGGAGAACCGCCATCGCATGGCGCATTGCCAGGCCCATGAGGCCGCCGAATGACCGGACCCGACGGGGAGACGATCGTCGAGGGCGGCCGCCCGTTCGAGGCGGTGCTGGTATCTGCCCCTGCCTGTCACTTGTGCCGCGACGCCGCCGGATTGCTCGGAGGGATGGCTGAGAGCTTTCCACTTCACGTCGTGGAAGTCGATGGCCATAGCCCGGAGGGGCGGGCGCTCGTCACCCGATTCCGCCCGCCGTTTCTGCCCATCCTGCTCATCGACGGGGAGTACTTCGGCCATGGACGAATTTCCCGCCGCAAGCTCGAAGGCCACCTCGCCCGCCTCCAGAATGGCGCCGGCGCGCCGTCGACTCGGGAGCCGTGACGAATGGACGGCGTCTTCCTCGGCGGCTCCCTGTTCGCGGCGTTCCTCGCCGGCACGGTGGCTCTATTCGCCCCGTGCTGCATCACCGTGATGTTCCCGGCGTATCTCGCCGCCGCGGTGCGAAACAACCGGTGGCGCCTGGTGCCGCTCACCATGGTGTTCGCCGCGGGTGTCGCCGTGGTCCTGGTACCGATCACGCTCGGCCTCAGCATCCTCACCGAGAGCCTCCTCCGATT
>JAUYIV010000362.1 GCA_030688105.1 Actinomycetota bacterium
AGATCTGGATCACCCCCGTCGACGCCGTCATTCGGATCCGAACCGGCGAACGGGGAAAGGACGCAATCTGACCTATCGGGGACCTCGCCCGGCTCGGCGCCCGCAACGACGGTGGATCCAGGCGGGAATCGTGCCGGGATAACGCTCCCGACGATCCCGGCAGGTTCAGTTCTGCAACCGGTCCCGGATCCGACTCCGGAGAGCGGCCAGTTCTGACTCGGACCGGATCGGCGCTCCGACCCGGCGGACGTGAAAGAGGTCGCGAGCTTGCCCGCCCATGGTGTCGATCTTGGCGAGATGGACGTCGAGTCCCTCGTCATGTAGTGCTTCGACGATGTCCATGAGCAGCCCGACGCGGTCGGGAGCGCGGACCTCGATGACGGTATGGCGACCGGTGCCGTCGGTTCGCACTTCGATCAGGCTCCGTGCGTCGCCGTGCCGTCGATACGCCCTCACCCGCTCGCGGATTGCCGGTCGGAGATCGCGCTTACCGTTGAGAGCGGCGACGAGGTCCTCAGCTACCCGATCCCACCGATCCGGCGCAACCGTTGCTCCCGTTTGATCATCTGCGACGTGAAACGTGTCCAGGGCGATCCCATCGGATCGCGTGCGGAGGCGGGCGTCCATGACCCCGACACCGTTGACAGTGAAGGCCTGGGTGACGGCAAGGAGAAAACCCGCCCGGTCGGTCCCCGCAACGAGGATCCGTCCCGGATTACGCGGATCGACCGATACCTGGCCGGGCACGTCGAGGCGGGACGCGACCTCGAGGTGCCATGCCACCTGGCGGGGCGACGTGGTGTCGAGGTAATCCCCAGGCATGGCGGCGACGTGCTCCTCGATGAGACGGCGTTCGAGTTTGCTACCAGCGACGTCAATGATCGCCTCGATGTCGGGGGTGGCTCGCACGGCCTCACCCGTCTCGAGCGCCTTGGCGACTCGGCGGTAGAGCCTCCGGAGCAGGGAGGCCCGCCACTGGTTCCACATCGTTGAACCGGTTGCCCGGAGATCGGCGATCGTCAGCAAGTACAGCAGTTGGAGTTGGCGCAGCTCGTCTACCTTGGTGACGATCTCGTCGATAATCGCCGGGTCGGCGATGTCGCGGCGAGTCGCCGTCTGCGATAGGAGGAGGTGATGGCGCACGGCGTCAACCACGACGGCTACGGTGGCCGGACCGAACCCGGCGCGGCGCAGGAATGCCGCCGCCAGGTCGGCTCCGACAGTCGCGTGGTCCCCGCCGCGGGCCTTGCCGATGTCGTGGAGGAAAGCGGACAGCAGCAGCTCCTCGGTTGATCCGATCTCGACGACGAGCTCTGCGGTGTCACCTCACTCGTTGATGATCGACAGCATTTAGTCCACAGCACGCCACAGTTGGGAGCCAACTGGATGCTCGTGGAACGGAGCGAGCTGCGGTGCGGTCGCCACAGACGTCCACTCGGGGAACTCGCGTTCCACCCATCCCAGTTCCTCAAGGAGGCTGAAGATGGCCCGGCCGCGGGCACCGGCCGACAGCAACATCACCAACGACCTCCGATCGGCGGCCGTCCACATCATCGAAGGAGCAGAACGGATGACTTCCTCCTCCGCAGTGTCGAGCCAGGCTCCCTCAGGGCGGCTCGCCGCACGGACCGCTATCGCCAGTACGCTTTCAGATGCGGTGGCGTTTGGCGCCGTTTCTGACGAGGAGAATCGGGTTCGTATCGCCCCGAAGACTCTGGGTCCCAGTCCGACCATCGGGGCCGGTTCGACGTGGAGGTCGGGCCAGCGCCGATCGGCCAACCGGTCACCCACGTGGAGGGCAGAGGTGAGAGAGCCCGCCAGTGTCTGGACGTCGGTGTTGAGCCAGCGCGCAGCCGACTCCCGCAAGTCGATGACGAACCTGTTGACAGCACGGCCCGCCGATGCATGTAGGGCGTTGCGCACCGACAGGAGGGTGGCCTTGGCTTCAAGCTCCTGTCGGGTTGGCGCGCGGTAACTGAGGTGTGCCAGCTCGGCGCTCCGGCGCTCCCACCAGAAGCCTTCATGGGTCCGCAATGCACCTCGTCCCTCCTTGAGGTCTGCCGCCATCAACGGGTAGGGTTCGGTGAGTCGTCGCTGTCGCTCCTGATCGGCGAGGCGCGGTGCCAGTGGCCGCTCGCGCACCAATTCGCCCAGCGCGTTCTCGAACTCGTCGAACAGGTCGGCGTCGCCTACGACGAGGCGAGCCGACAAGAGCGTCGTGAAGGTTTCGAATCGCTCGCGACCCGCCAGGCGGCATTGCTCCACGGTACGCACCGCGTGACCCACCTTGAGATTGGCGTCCCACAGTGGATAGAACACCGCCTTGATCAGTGACGCGGTGTCGCCGTTGCGGTGGAGCAGCATCACGTCGACGTCGGACCACAAGCACTGCTCGCCGCGGCCGTAGCCGCCAAGGGCAACGACCGCTGTCCTAGGACCGACCCCGGCACCGAGTTGGCGGATGGCGGTGTCCAGTGAGCCGGCCAATGCCGCACATGTGTCCGGTCCCCCGTCGCCGATCGATTCGGCACTCACTGCGGTGCGAAGGTCGAGAAACGCTGCGAGCGGACTGGCGTTCACGGAAGGTCCATTGCAGTCGAGCTGGCAGACGGGACGGCCCCGGCCCGGTTGCCGACAACGCGATCGAGTGTGCGGTGATCACGGATGAGAGCGGCGCTCTTCATGGAGGTTCATGCTATCGAAGGCCCACCC
>JAUYIV010000376.1 GCA_030688105.1 Actinomycetota bacterium
TGGCGCACCCACACCCCGCTCATATACAAGGCCATCCCGACCTGGTTCGTGGCCGTGGAACGGATCCGGGACCGGATGGTCGAGCTCAACAGCGGCATCCACTGGGTCCCGGATCACGTCGGCAGCCGCCGCTTCGGCAACTGGCTCGAGCAGGCACGCGACTGGGCGATCTCGCGCAATCGCTTCTGGGGCTCATGCATCCCGATCTGGGAGTGCGACTCGTGCGAGGTACGGGTCTGCGTCGGCAGCGTCGCCGAGCTGCATGAGCTGAGCGGCACGCTCGTCGAGGACCTCCACAAGCACGTCGTCGACGAGGTCGTATGGGGCTGTGGCGAGTGCTCCGGGACGATGCATCGAGTGCCCGAGGTGCTGGACGTGTGGTTCGAGTCCGGAGCGATGCCCTACGGACAGAACCACTACCCCTTCGAGAACAAGGAGAGGTTCGAGCGCGGGTTCCCCGCCCACTACATCGCCGAAGGCCTCGACCAGACCCGCGGCTGGTTCTACACCCTGGTGGTCCACGCCACCGCGCTGTTCGACTCGGTGCCTTTCCGCAACTGCATCGTCAATGGCCTGATCCTCACCGAGGACGGCTCGGCAAAGCTGTCGAAGAGCCTGCGGAACTATCCCGACCCCCTCGTGCTCATCGACGCCATCGGCGCCGACGCCCTGCGCGCCTATCTCATCAACTCACCCGTGGTCCGAGCGGAGCCCCTCCGCTTCTCGGAACGAGGCGTCCGTGAGGTGGTCCGCACCGTCATGCTCCCCTATTGGAACGCCTACTCCTTCTTCACCACCTATGCCGCCGCCGAGGAACTTACCGCCGGCGACCTGACCCGTGCCCCGCAAGCCAGGGCGCGTCCCGAGATCGACCGCTGGATCCTGTCGGTACTGCAGAGTCTGGTGAAGCGGGTCAACACCGAGATGGAGGGCTACTACCTCTACAACGTCATCCCACCCCTGATCGAGTTCGTCGACCATCTGACCAACTGGTACATCCGTCGCTCACGGCGACGATTCTGGATGGGACGAGGCACCGACGAGATCGACAGCCTGGCGGCCTTCGCCACCCTCTACGAGGTGCTCGAGACCTTCGCCAAGCTGATGGCGCCGATGCTCCCGTTCGTCACCGAGGCGATGTATCAGCACCTGGTCGTGGCACAGCGGAACCACCCCGACGACGGGCCCCCGAGCGTGCACCTCGAGGACTATCCGGAAGCCGAGGAGGCGCTCATCGACTCGCCTCTCGAGTCGGCCATGGCCGCAGTGCGCGAGGCCGTTGGGCTCGGCAGGGGCCTTCGGGTGACCGAACGGATCCGGATCCGCCAGCCGCTGGCCACGATGACCGTGGTCAGCCACGACGCCGCGGTGCGGCGGGCCATCAGCGATCACCGTGACCTGCTCGCCGAGGAGCTCAACGTCAAGGAGGTGATCACATCCGGTGACGAAACGGGCCTCGCCCGGGTGACGACGAAGCCCAACTATCGGACACTCGGGCCGCGCTTCGGGGCCGACATGCGTGAGGCCGCGGCGTTGATCGAGGGCCTCGATGCCGCCACAGTGAGCCGCCTGCTCGACGGCGGCACCGTCGAGATCCTCGGGGAGGTGGTCGGCGCCGGCGACGTGGTGGTCGTTCGGGAGCCCCGGCCCGGCACCGCCGTCGCCTCGGGCGACCGATTGTCGGTCGGACTGGACACGACGATCACCCCGGAGCTCGAACGCGAGGCCCTGGCAAGGGAGATCGTCAAGCTGGTCCAGGGCCTGCGCAAGGAGGCCGGCTTCGACGTCTCCGACCGAATCACCCTCAAGTGGGAGTCGGGCTCGCCCGCCGTCGTTGCGGCGTTCGCCGGGTACGCCGCCTGGATCGGCGGAGAGGTCCTCGCCGAGTCGGTGACCCGCGGCGATGCCGGTGCGCCGCTCGACGCCGCCGGCGAGCCGGTGGCGCTCAGGGTGGAGCGGACCTAGGAGCGTCCTCGCCGGAATCCTGCTGAAAGCTGGTTGCTGGACGCCGACGGCTTACTCAGCAGATCGCCGCGGCCAGGATTCCCAGCGCGATCAGCAGGACCAGGGGCGACAGGTCGAGCCCGACCTCGCCAAACCTCACCGGCGGAAGGATCGCCCGAAGCGGGCGGAGGACCGGCTCCGTTGCCGCACGGAGCCCAGATCTCACCCGGGCAATGGGATGATCGAATGAGACGGGGATCCACTCGAGGACGATCCGGGCGAGTACGACGAGGCTGTACCCCTGGACGAGGTAGCAGAGGACCACCACGTGTCAGGACTCTTCCGGCGCCTGGTAGTAGCCCAGCTCCTTCAGCCGGCGCTTCTCCTCACGAGTGATGTTGACGTTGGCCGGGCTGACCAGTACCACCCCTTGGCCGATCTTCCGCATCGACCCGCCGAGGGCATACGTGAGCCCGCTGGAGAAGTCGACGAGACGCCGCACCATCGCCGGCTCGACCTTGCGTAGATCGAGCACCACCGGGATGCTCGCCCTGATGTGATCGGCGAGGATCTGGGCATCGGTGTACGAACGGGCGACGATGACCTCGGATTCGAGGTCCGAGTCAGAGACATCTCCGATGAGCGGCCGACCCGCCGGAGTGACCCTCACCCCTGCGTCCGAGAAGGACGGATCGCCGGCCGAACGCCGCCGGGTGGACATCGGAGGCTCGACCCTCCTTCCCTGGACGCCACTCGATCCCTGGACGCGCGGCTCGGGCCTCCGATTGGCGGCGATGCGCTCGCCGGTCGTCAGCGTCGGATCGAGGTTGAGCTCGTCGGGTTCCTGCCGGCCAACCGGCAGACGCGACCGCTGCGGCTGGCGGCCTGGCTGCTGGCGCCCCCCGGGCGGGCGCCCGACGCCCTGGCGGGACGGCTGGCGCCCCCGAGTTGCAGGCTCCGGCTGGTCGTAGCCGGGCTGCGTCGGATAAGGGCCGTCGGCATCGATGGCGTCCTCGTCGACGAGCCCCAGATAGAAGAGTGTCCTTTGCCACAAACTCACGGGATCAACCCTTGTCGTGGAATGGGCCAAAGATAGCCCGTCCAACCCGCAACACCGTTGCACCCTCCTCTACGGCGACCTCGAAGTCGTCCGACATCCCCATTGAGAGCTCACTGACCGCAGGGTGCTCGCCGCGGATCCGGTCGCGCATCTCGCGCAAGCGGCGGAACCAGGGACGCGAGTCGTCGGGGTCCTCGGCGGCGGGTGGGACCGTCATCAGCCCGACGACCTCGAGGCCCAGCCGCTCCGCCGCCGACACGAGCACGTCGGCGTCCTCGGGGCCGACCCCTCCCTTCTGGCGCTCATCGGCGAGATTCACCTGAACGAGCACGGGTGGCGGAGATCCGGGGCCCTTCACCCAGTACTCGGCAAGGTCGACGCGGTCGAGGGAGTGGAGCAGGTGGGTGATCGGTCGCACCAGCCGAACCTTGTTGCCCTGGAGCCGTCCGACGAAGTGCCACCGGGCACTCGGGAGCAGTGCTGCCCGGTCGACGAGCTCCTTTGCACGGTTCTCCCCGAAGTCGTGGAGTCCTTCGTCGAAGGCGGCGCGGACATCCCCCTCGGTGGCGTATTTGCTGACACCCACGAGAACGATCTCGGCCGGGTCGCGGCCGGCCCGCCCCGCCGCCGCGGCGATCCGCTGCCGTACCGCCGTCAGGCCGGTAGCCATGCCACCGCCACCTGCCGCTGCGGCGTTGCGTCGCGCCGGTGCGAGTGATAGGCCTCGTTCGACATCGTGCAGATTCCGGAGGCCCAGACTTCGAGATCGCCCAGCGCGGCGCGTACCACCGCCGAGAGGTCGACCGAGGTCGTGCCCCAATCGGTGGTGGCTTCGTGCCCCCGGAAGCGCTCGCCAACGTCGGGTCCCACCTCGAAGCAGCACGCCCCGATGCCTGGACCGATGGCCGCCCGAGCCGGCACGTGGCCGGCGGCGGCCATTCCTCTGAGGAGCGCCTCGACGACTCCCGTCGCCGCTCCCCTCCATCCGGCGTGGGCGATGCCGACGGCGCCGGACGATTCGACGATCAGCGGATAGCAGTCTGCCGTCGAGACCGCGATGGGCAGACCGGGGACCGACGTGTATGCGGCGTCACCGGGGCCTTGCGCCCCGGCCTCCAGGACGCGCACGACATCGGCGCCGTGCACTTGGCGAAGCCAAGCCCAGTCCGCAGGGATCCCCAGCCGGTCGGACATCCGCCGACGGGCAGAAGGATCCGATCGAGCATCCCCGTCCGATGCGTCGCCGAACGCCGCGCCGCGGAAGCCATCGGGCCGGATCATCCCTTGAGGAAGTCGGGGATCTCCAGGTCGTCGAACGACCCCAAGTCGTCGTCCGGGGGCTCGGTGGTCCTTGTCGGCTTGGGGATCGAGGGCGCCTGGACGAAGGGCGCCTGGGCCCGGGGACGCTCCGAAGGCCCGCCGCCGAAGCCGGCGGCGATGACGGTCACCCGCAGCTCGTCACCCATCGAGTCATCGATGGTCGCCCCGAAGATCACGTTGGCTTCCGGGGTGCAGTGCTCTGCGATGGTCGTGGCCGCCTGGTTCACCTCGTGCAGGCTCATCGACGTGGAACCGGCGACCGAGAGCAGCACGCCGCTGGCGCCCTCCACCGAGGTCTCCAACATGGGGCTGGCGATCGCCTTGGATGCGGCCTGTGCCGCCCGGTTCTCGCCGGTGGCGCGCCCGATTCCCATCACCGCCGTTCCGGCACCCCACATCACGGATTTGACGTCGGCGAAGTCCACATTGATCAGACCGGGGGTCGTGATGAGATCGGTGATGCCTCCGACTCCGTGGAGGAGCACCTCGTCGGCGAGCTTGAAGGCGTCGACGATGGGGAGGCTCTGGTCGGCATGCTCGAGAAGGCGCTGGTTCGGGATCACGATCAGGGTGTCGACCGAGTTCCTCAGCGCGGCGATCCCCTGCTCGGCCTGCACCGACCGGCGACGGCCTTCGAAGCCAAAGGGACGGGTTACGACCGCGACGGTGAGGGCACCCAGGCTGCGGGCGATGTCGGCCACCA
>JAUYIV010000384.1 GCA_030688105.1 Actinomycetota bacterium
TCCCGCCTCGAACACTGCAGCCCAGTCCTCGGGATGGCGCTCGGCGATCTCGTGGGGAGTCAGTCCTTCCCATGCCCCGAAGTCCACCTCGATCAACTCGAGGAGCACCTCGACCGGCACCGCGTGAACCCGGGCGAACACCTCGGCGGTGGCCCGGGCCCGCTCGAGCGGTGAGGAATAGACCCGGCTGACCCCCGCGTACCGCGCCCCCAGGGCCGCGGCTTGATCGCGGCCTCGAGCAGTGAGAGGGCCATCGCTCACGCCGTGCCAGCGACCGGCGGCATTCGCTTCGGACTCGGCGTGCCGGATCAGGGCGACCGCGGCCGCGCCGTCGTCGTCGAGGTGACCCCGATCGTTGAACGAGATGAGCCGGAAGCTGCCGCCGTCGACGGCCACCTCGGTGATCCCAGTGTTGCGAACGCGGTCGATGGGCCACGGTACGCGGTGATCCCGGAAGCTCATATGGCCGGCAATGACGGCATGGATCACCCCTCCGTGGGTTACGACCAGGATCCGCGAACCATCCGCGGCGTCGGCGACGAGTTCGTCGAACGTCGACTGGATTCGCGCTCCCAGGTCGAACCACGACTCCCCGCCCCCCATCTTCACGGGCTCGCCCGAACGGACCGCAGCGATCTCGTGCGGGTACCTCTCATGGACCTCGTCGCGGGTCATGCCCTCCCACACCCCGATGTCGATCTCGCGCCACGCCGGATCCGGCTTGGGGTCGAGGCCCGCCAGCTCGGCGGTCTCGATGGCCCGGGGGAGGTCCGACGCGATCACAAGGTCGAATTCGCGGTCTTGGAGCCGACGACCCAGCGCTTTCGCCTGGCTGCGACCGAGGGCGCTCAGACCATGACCGCCGTGGCCCTGCCAGACGCCGGAGGCATTGGCGTCGGTCTCGGCGTGCCGGATGAGGGTTACTTCGACCGACACCCGTCAACCGCCGCATCTGTCGAGCGCCAGGCGACCGGCGCAAGGACACCGGGGATCGGAGGCAGCCCCTGGCGTGCTGTTGGTCCGCGTGCTGTCGACGCCTGTGGGATCCATGGGGTCCCACAGGGTAGGCGGCCCGAACCGGCCGACAGAGGGCGCGCGAGGAGCGCACCCCAGGTGGCACCCGCTTTGGTAGATTGATGTGAGGCTCTCGACACTCAGGAGGAGTTATGAGCACAACCGCATGGGTGATCCTCATCGTCGTCCTGCTCGTCGTCTTCGGCGGGTTCGGCTTCAACAGGCGACGCCGCTAGAGACCCATCGACAGACGGCCCTCGACGAGGTCGAGGCGACCTGGTCTGGACCGTCGGAGCAGAGCGCACCCGAAGCCCTTGGAGACCGAGCGGAGGGCATTGAAGCCGCGTCCGCAGCTCCCTTACAATCCCCGGATGACCATCGTATGGGGCGTCCTTGCCGCCTTCTTCATCGGCATCTACATCCTGGTGCACCGCACGAAAGTCCGCGCCATGCGCCGCTACATGGACCGCGGCGGCTGGGACGAGCCCCCGAGCGACTGAAGCGGAGGCCGCTCACCGCCGACCGCTGACCGCTCACCGCCAGATCGCGCCCAAGGCTTTTCACGCGATCAGAGTGGTCTGGCGGTTGCCGGTAAGCGGTCCGCCCCTCGAGCCCGGGCCGGGCAGATGCTCCGCCCTAGATGAACGCGCTCGCGAAGATCAGCGACACGATCGTCATCACCTTGATCACGATGTTCATCGCCGGGCCGGCGGTGTCCTTGAAGGGGTCGCCGATGGTGTCGCCCACGATCGCCGCCTTGTGAGCATCTGAACCCTTCCCACCGTAGGCGCCCGCCTCGATGAACTTCTTGGCGTTGTCCCAGGCACCTCCGGCGTTGGCCATGAAGATCGCCAGCAGGAACCCGGTGATCAGCGCTCCGGCGAGGAACCCGCCCAGAGCCTCGACGTCGATGAAACCGATGGTGAGGGGCAGGGTGATGGCCAGTGCCCCCGGAATCACCATCTCGCGCAACGCGGACGCAGTGGAGATGTCGACGCAGCGTGCGTAGTCGGCACGGGCGCCCTCCCTTCCCTCCCGCAGGCCGGGGATTTCGCGGAACTGCCGGCGAACCTCCTCGATCATCTGGTTGGCCGCCCGACCCACCGCCTTGATGGTGAGGGAGGCGAACAAGAAGGGGAACATCGCTCCGAGGAAGAGCCCGATCGTCGTCTCCACGTGGATGATGTCGATCGCCTCGAGCTGCACCGCCTCCCTGAAGGCGAAGAACAGCGCCAGCGCGGTGACTCCCGCCGATGCGATGGCGAACCCCTTGGCAATGGCCGCCGTGGTGTTGCCGAGTGAGTCGAGGGCGTCGGTCGCCTGCCGGACCTCCTTGGGAAGGTGGGCCATCTCGGCGATGCCGCCGGCATTGTCGGCGATGGGCCCGTAGGCATCGACCGACACCGTGATCCCCAGCGTCGAAAGCACCCCGATGGCGGCGATGGCTATCCCGTAGATGCCGCCCTGATCAAAGGCCAGTTCGCCGGCCCAGAAGGCGCCCCCGATCCCGGCGGCGACGACGATCACCGAGTAGGCCGCAGACCGCATACCGTCGGCGATGCCGGCGAGGACGACGGTGGCCGGTCCGGTCTCCGACTGGCGGGCGATCTCTTTGACCGGCCTCCAGTGGTCGGATGTGAAAAGCTCCGAGAGCTGGCCGATGGCCAGACCGACCGCCAGCCCGACCACCACCGCCAGGAACAGCCCTATCGGGTTGTCGACGCCGTCGATGTCACCGAACATCAAGTAGACCAGTCCGAGGGTTCCCAGCACGGTGAGGATGGCCGCGGCATAGGTGCCGCGGTGCAGCGCCGCCGCCAGGTTGGTGCCCGTCGGACGGACGAGGAATGACCCGAGGATCGAGGCGCCCATGCCGATGGCGGCTACCGCGAGGGGGAACACCAGCGCCTGCGGAAGGAAGTCGCGGCCGGCGAAGACGAAGGCAGCGAACGCAATCGGCGCCACCATCGCTCCGACATACGACTCGAAGAGGTCGGCACCCATGCCGGCGACGTCGCCGACGTTGTCGCCCACGTTGTCGGCGATCACTGCGGGGTTGCGGGGATCGTCCTCCGGGATACCGGCCTCGACCTTGCCGACCAGGTCTGCG
>JAUYIV010000385.1 GCA_030688105.1 Actinomycetota bacterium
GGCTCACACGCCAGCCACCAGCCTTCAGCCTCCAGCACTGCCGCCGCTGTGGCGCGATCGCGGCCGGTGCCGATTCGGTCTCTCTGGCTGAGGGCTGAGGGCTGAAGGCTGAGGGCTTTCTTCAGCCCGCCTTGGTCTCCACCTTCCTCGGGCTCATCACCGCGACGCCGGCGCCGCTGTGGCCCACCGTGATGATCTCCCGCCCTTCCTGAAATGCGGGCCGCGGCTCGGTCACATCGTGCCCCGTCGAGCGCCACCTGGCGGCCAGTTCGGAGAGCGGGGTCACGGTCTCGAGGGCGACACCCCACAGCAGAGGACGGTCGACACTCTCCTCCTCGACCACCTCGAGCAGTGTTCCGACGAGGAAGAAGGCGGTCCTGCGACCTCGCACCTCGACGCGGCGCCGCACCGGGTGGTCTGCGGCCTCGATCAGCTCCACGGCATGATCGAGATCCGGTACGAGAAGCACCACATGATCGATGTCCCAATTCGACGCCGGGAGGCCGTCGACGATCGGCGCCGTTGCCACGCCGACGTCGGGCGCCCGATCGGTCCACGCCCAACCGCGGTCGCCCGAGCAGACGGTGACCCGCCCGACCGAGAAGGGGTCGGGAAAGCCGAGCCCGTGCCAATCGACCGGGAGTCTCAAGGTCGCCAGCATGCCGGGAACGCTACCCCAGCGGGTGAGTCGCGTGACCCTCGTCCGAGGCACTCTGGGGCCAGCAAGGCGTCAAAGGGCCGACCGCTTACCGCGAACCGCCAGCCGCCAGAGCGCGTCAAAGTCCGGTGAACGCGTCTGACGGGCAACGGGCAACGGGCAACGGGCAACGGGCAACGGGCAACGGGCAACGGGCGAGCGCAAAGGCCCAAGGAACCTCCACGGCTTGGTCCCCGCACTTCCCCAAACGAGGTCTTCACCGCATCGGCACCTTGGGCCTTGCACGTTCGAACCTACGGCCCCCAGTGGGCACCGTCAAGCATCCTGTCGAAGTCAAGATTTCGCGACCTCGGCCGCGTACTTCGAGATCTGGCCGCCCGATTCGCGTAGCCCGCACCGACGGAGCGAGGTTCTCCACATATCCACCGCCATCCACAGGCGGTTGTGCACAAGCGATGTCGACAAGTGGGCATCGTGTTTCTTTTTCGCGAGCGAGCGAGCCCCGGCCAGGGGCGGTGGCTCGCCGCGTGTCGCTCAGCCGTCGACCATCCCGTGATACAGCTCGAGCAGACGGTCGGCGGTGGCCTCCCAAGAGAAGCCGGCGGCATGCGCCACGGCCCCCGCCGAGAGTCGGGCAGCCTCTTCCGGGTCGTCGATGATCCGAGAGATCGCCTCGGCGTATGCGGCCGGGTCCTCTCCGGCGACGAGATATCCCGACTGATCGTCCGCGACGGTGTAGGCAAGACCGCCAACTCGGGCCGCGACCACCGGAGTACCCGAGGCCTGGGCCTCTGCTGCGACGAGCCCGAACGACTCAGATCGGGAGGGCACGACGACGACGTCGGCGGCCCGGTAGACGTCCACGACCTCCTCATGGGCGACCGGGGGCAGGAACACGACCCTACCGGGTGCGGTTGCCGCCGCCAACGCCTCGAGTCGCTTCATCTCGGCGTGGCCATCGGGGCCACTGGGACCGCCGACCACGAGCAGCCGCACGCTCTCCAAGTGGGCGAGGGCCCTGATGGCGACATCGATCCCCTTGAGCGGGTGGATCCGGCCCACGACCGCCATCCAGCGGCCGTCCTCGCCGACCCCCACTCGGCGCCGCGCCTCGGCCGCGTCACCCGGCGAGAAAAGGTTATGGTCGACGCCAGGCGGGGAGACGCAGAGGCGCTCCGGTGCCGCCTGGTAGTGCTCGAACAAGTCGGCGGCATCCGCCGGGGTCGAAGCCACCACACACCCGGCTCGCGCCACCACCTCGGCTTCGGCGGCGATGCGGACGAGCGATTCCCGAGGCTCCCCCGGGGCACGCACGGACTCCTTGACGCGCCCCAGCGTGTGAAATGAGATGGCGAGTGGAATGCCCAATCGGTCCTGCAGCAGAACACCCGCCCAGCCCGAGAGCCAGTAATGGCTGTGGATCACGTCGTAGAGGACCTCGGCTCGTTCCATCCACTTGACGACGCCCTCCGAGAACGAACGAATGAGGTCGGCGCGGTCGTCTCCAGAAGCCGAGATCTGAACGACGCGGTAGCCGGGTTCTACCTCCGTCTCCTCGAGGACGTCGTCGTCGAGCCGCCGAGTGAACACGTCGACTGCGACCCCCCGCCGTGCCAGGGTGCCCGCCAGGGAATCGACGTACACATTCATGCCGCCGGCGTCGCCTTCGCCGGGCGCGGCCAGAGGCGAAGAGTGGATGGAAATGAACGCGACGCGATCGGTCACGGGACGCTCCCCGCGATGGCGAACAGAGGGCGGGGCGTTGCTCCGAACCGCCGCTTGTAGCTCTCGACACCCTTGAGGAAGTCGAAGCGCCGCTTCCCCGACTCGATGGCCGACCGGATCAAGGTGTCGCACAGGACGATGCCTGGGGAGGCGGAGGCCGCGGACGGATCGAACGACGAGTTGTACAGGTAGTACGCGTCCTCGTCCTCGAAGCCGAACGCCGCCGCCACCGGACGCCCACCGGCGCCGATCAGCAGGTCGAGCGCCGAACCGGGGACATCGAGCAGGTCCCGGAAGAATGCCTCCATTTCGGTGGTCATGAAGGCCCCCTTGTCCCCCGGGGCGGCACGGTGCATCTCCACGAAGGTCCTGAACCCCGATTCGTCCCGCCGCAGTCCCGCCTCGCCCCCCAGATCGCCGAAACGCCGGCTCTTGCGCCTGATCTCATGACGCTGCTTCGCGTTGAGATCCCCCAGATACGCGTCGACGTGTTCGGGGAGGTCGAGGACCATCGTGGCGTCGTGCTCCGCCGAGGTGACTTTCGACCCCGCGGCGGCGAGCGCCTTCACCAGCGGCTCGGCGGCTTCGCCCGGGAGGGAGTCGAAGCGGATCGCGGCATTGGCCGGCAGCCGCCCCAGAAGCGAGTCGACGGCAGGACGCGGGTCCGCACCCAGAGGCGAGTGGTAGTCGGTCAGGTCTCCCTCGCCGGCCATGCGAACCACGCCGTCGCCGACGACACAGGCCAAGGCGGATTGGCCGGCGCCGGCGATGATCGGTGTGCCCGCCCCGCGATGACGCCACCACGCTTCGAGAAAGGCCCGGTTGGGAAAGGGACCGACGTGAGGAGCCAGCGGCGCCCCGGCGTCATCCAGCGCGGACCAATCCGTCATTTTGGCGACAGCACCTCTAGAGCCCCCACCGGCAGCCCGCCACCGAGGACGGGGGGCGCGGCGATCTCAACGAGCTGGGAGCGGGGATGGTCGGGCACCAGCCCGAGCCGATCCATGAGGGCGATCAAGGCCACGATGGCCGGTGCGCTCTGACCACTCCAACACTTGACGGCGAAACCGACGCCGCTCTCGAGCCAGCCCGCCCCGATGCAGCCCATCGCCCCACCCTTCACCACGGCAGGCAACCAACGGGACAGGATGGCCTCGGCGCGGTCGCCGTCGGCCGTGAGCGCGGCGAAGCGAGCCGAGTTCTCGGCGATCGGCCGAAGCTCGGGGTCGGTGACGATCCGGGCGAAGGCGCGAGCGAGGCCGACCACGTCACCTCGCAGGGTGGGGACCCCACAGCCATCGACTCCCGTCGGAGCGACGCTGGTACCCGTCGCCTCGGATGCGAACTCGATGATCTCCTGCTGGAGCGGGTGATCGGCCGCGGTGTATTCGAGCGACCAGCCCTGAGCAGCGCACGCCCTCAACATCGCCGCATGCTTGCCCGAGCAGTTGTGGAACAGCGCGCTCTTCGCACTCGGACCGGCCGCGGCGAGTCGGACCTCGGCGGCGTGGCTTGCGGGCCAGTCGGGTGGGCACCGAAGATGCCCCGTGTCCATGCCGGCCTGCAGCAGCATCCGGGAGACAATGGCCACGTGCGCCGGCTGTCCGCCGTGGCTTGCCGCGGCCAGCGCCAGCTGTTCCGGCTCGAGTGCGGCGCCGCGTTCGACGCAGACCGCCGCCTGCAGCGGCTTGACCGCCGATCGGTAGAAGAAGGGACGATCCGCGTCGTCCCCCATGATCGTGATGACGCGCCCCGACGGATCCACGGCGGCGGCGACCACGGGATGGACCGCCTCGACGATACCCGACCTGGTCGAGCCGACGATCACCCGCCGGCGAGCAGCTCGCCGGGATCGGCGCCGTCGTCCCGATAGCGGCGAGTGAGCTCCTCCTGAAGCCTGTCGAGGGCGGTATGGGCGATCCTTCGCTCCTGCGAGACGCTGGTCTCGACTTCGGCGAGGAAGGCTTGTGTCTCGCGGAGGTCGTCATCGCTCATCGAGGGGAGGCGCGCCAAGAAGCTCCCTTCGAGTGCATGGTCCACGAGGCGGCGGCCCGGCGATGGGATGTCGGGCACGTGGACCGAAACGGCCCGCTCCGGGAGACCGGATGTCGAGATGTAGGCGCCCTCCGAGAGGATCCTCGGAAGCGCCTCGAGAAGCGTCTGCTCCTCTTCGCCCGCTCGCCGGCGCATCTCGAAAGCGAGAAGATCCATACGACCATGGAGCATCCGCCGGTAGTACGACAGCTCGACATCGAGATCGTCGCACAGGGCGCGGCGAGAGCGAAGCTCGTCGATCGGCAGCGCGTCGATCCCGGTGAGGAATCCGGGATCCTGGATCTGGTCGACACGGCGCCGGTTGTCAGTCATCTGCCGACAGGGTAATGGCGCGATGCCGTGCCCTGGAAGCCATCGAGGCTCTACGCCCTCAGCCCGTAGGAGCTGCGGCCGGAGGCCGGACGCTCTACCCGCAAGTCGCCGCCACCGTGGGGTATGGGTTGACCGCTCTGATCCCTCCGGGGTAGATCCCGAAATGCAGGTGGTACGCACCCGGAGCGGCGTTGCCGGTGTCACCCACGTATCCGATCACTTGGCCACGGCTCACTCGCTGGCCATCGGCGAGGCCGCTCGGGTAGGTGTCGAGGTGGGCGTAGAAGTAGTTGACGCCGTGGTCGGCAGTGAGCCACACGATGTAGCCGCCAAGCACGTCGTACGACTTGCGGACCACGCCATCGCCCACCGCCACCAGGGGAGTGCCCCGCGGGCTGAACATGTCCGTCCCTTTGTGGGTGCGGCCGCCGGACCGGGGAGCACCCCAGGTGTCGAAGAACCATGTCGGTCCGCCGACCGGGCAGATGAATCCGGGTGTAACCCACATCGGCACGCCCAGGGCAGGAGCCCCCAGGGCGGCCCTCATCTCGTCGAGGCGACGCCTCGCCTCTTCCTCTAGTCGACGCTGCTTGGCGAGCTCCACCT
>JAUYIV010000393.1 GCA_030688105.1 Actinomycetota bacterium
CCTAGGGCCTCAGAAGAGGATGCGCCGGATCTGGCTGAAGCCCACCTCGCGTCCGATCACCATGATGTCCATCGTGATCGCCACGCCCCAATGGACCGCCCAGCCCCAGAGAACGGAACGCGACTTGAGCGCCAGATAGCCGAGGACGAATCCGGCGATGATCGCGGCGAACGTCTCGGGCACCGGCTTGCCGAAATGGATCATCGTGTAGGGGATCACCATCACCGGGATGGCGTAGTACCCGAGGCGCCGATACAGCCCGAACAGCAGAAAGCCGCGGAAGAAGACCTCCAGACCCAGGAACTGCAGCCCGTAGAAGAGGTGGTAGCCCCAGAAGTGCCAGCCGCCGACGGAGGCGAGCTCGTAGAAGGGATACTTGGCCTGGAACGAGTCGAGCGCGGACACGACGTAGACGATCGGGATCATCAGCACCAACGCGATCGCGTACGGCCGCAGCTGGGGCCACTGCCCCCTGACCCGGAACCCCCACTCCTTCGGGTGCTCCCCGAGCACGATCACGATCACGAGCACGGGTGCCAGCACGCGGAGGACGAGGCTGCTCACCCCCCAGTACTGGTAGGGGAGGAGGTCGAAATAGGGCCGGTAGCCGGGCCCGAGAGCGTCGGCGACATCGCCGTGGAAGCTCGATCCGTCGAACCGCGACGGAAGCCCCCAGTACTCGAAGACGACGAGCAGCACCGTTGCGGTCACGAAGACGATCAGGCTTCGCCGATCGATGCCGGCGAGGGCGTCGCGGGGGTCCAGGGTCGGTTCGTCGGCTGCCAACTGATCGGCTCCGCTCGGGGTGCCGAAAGGTATCAGCTAGGGCGCTGGATCCCGACGCGGCTCACTCGCCACAGCCGATACCGCCCTGCACCGTGAGCACCACGTCTCCTGGATCGGTGCCCGAGACCCGGCCATGGAGCTGCTGGGCGCCCGGGCCATCGACATGGAAGTCGTACTCGTCGGCGAAGAACGGGTTGTCGGGGAGCGTCACGGACGGATACAGGGCCTGGAGCTCATACACCTTGGTCCCCACGGCGAGGTCGGGGGGATGTACCGGCACCGGCGTGGCCCCGTTGTAGATGTACGAATAGAAGTGCCGCGTCCCCGTGGGGGCAAACAGGTCACCATCGGTGAACAGCACATACAGGTCGAAGGTCGTGACCCCGAAGTGCACGAAGCGGTTCATCGCGCCGGGACACAGGAACTCTTCGATCCATCCGGTGTCCTGGATCGGCGGACCGAAGAGCACGGTCATAGCGTCGATGACGTCCGACGGGGAGTCGCCGAAGTCGGCGATTCCGAGGCCATCGATGCGGAACTCGAATTCAATCGGTGGCACCGTCGTCGTGGTCGTCGTCGGCGGCTCGGTCGTGGTCGTCGTCGGCTCGGTGGTCGTCGTCGGCGGCTCGGTCGTGGTGGTCGGCGCCGTCGTCGACGACGTCGTCGTCTCTGCGCTCACCACCGTGGTCGAAGTCGTCGCCGAGGAGTCGTCGCCACACGCGACTACAACCAGAGCGAGAGCCGCCACCACCAGGAGTGTCCTCACTCGAGTGCCCATTCCCCAGAGACCCTAGCCACGACCCTCGTGCTTCCACTGGAGGCAGGCGTATCATCGGAGAACGCGAAAACCGGGGGGCACATGCGTCCGATCTGGAAAGGCGCCATCTCTTTCGGCCTGGTGACGATCCCGGTCGGGCTCTACACCGCCACCGAGGACAAGCGCCCCAAGTTCCGCCAGCTGCGGTCGGGTGACCATTCCCGTATCAAGTACAAGAGAGTCGCCGAGACCGACGGCGAAGAGGTCCCCTACGAAGACATCGTCAAGGGCTATGAGTTCGAAAAGGACCGTTACGTGGTCTTCACGGACGACGAACTCGAGGCGGCGCTGAAGGCGAAGGGCTCCGGAATGGTCGACGTGGTCCAGTTCGTGAAGTCCGAAGAGATCGACCCCATCTATTACCGGGCGTCCTATTACCTCGCACCGGAGAAGACTGGAATCAAGGCGTATCGGATCCTCCTCGAGGCGCTCGACGACAAGGACATGGTCGGCCTGGCCCGCGTCGCCATCCGCGACCGCGAGTACCCGGCGACCCTGCGCGCCGACGAGGGGGTGCTCGTGATGGAGACGATGTTCTGGCCCGATGAGATCCGCGAGCCCGCCTTCGAAGAGCTGGAGGGCGAGGTCGAGACCAGGGCCGAAGAGGTCAAGATGGCGCAGATGATCATCGACAACCTGACCACGCCGTTCGATCCCAACGACTGGATCGACGTTTCACGCGAAGCTGTCGAGGAGCTCGCCCAGCGCAAGCTCGAAGGCGAAGAGATCGTGAGCCCCGCCGAAGCGGCTCAGCCTGCGGGGGTCGTCGACCTGATGGAGGCCCTCAAGGCGAGCGTCGAGGCGACCAAGGAGAAGCGAAAGGCCGGGTAGGGCCTCGCTTTGCTCGGGGCGCGATTGGCGATTGGCGATTGGGCAGAAGGCGTCGGCACGCCCGCTGTCTCCGCCACCCCCTCCGTCACCGCCGAAGACGGCGGCGACACCTCCCCCGGAAGCCGGGGGAGGACGGGTAACGGGCAACGGGCAACGGGCAACGGCTTCG